>JAFAPR010000078.1 GCA_019247075.1 Solirubrobacterales bacterium | reverse complement strand
TCAAGGCAGCAGCGTCGCCCGGCACGGTGAAGCCGATCAAAGGCGGGAACGGTGCATTGAGCGGGGTGGCTGTCCTCGCCGAAGCGTGCGGTGACGGTTGATCCGACGGGTCCGCTTCGTCGATGAGAGGGGCTGTCGTGTAGGCCACGCGACGGACGCGGCGGCGAGCGCGGGATCGTCATCAAGGTGACGTTACGCTGCTCGCGCAGGGCCGGGGGCGCGGTAACATGCCGTGTCGACGTTGGGCTTGTGGGCGGCGTTGAGAGTGAGGAGAGAGGGCGATGTCGGAGTCTGATGGCGCTGGGCTGCGTGGTGATCTGCTGACAGGCGCAACCAGCCGTCGGCGTTTTTTTGCGGGGGCGGGAGCGCTGGCGCTTGCCGGGGGCGCTGTGGTGGTGCCTGTTGGTCGGAACGTCGATGATGCTTCGGCTGCCTCTGTGGCTGCTGACGGGTCGTTCAGCGCTGTTCGGGTCGGCCCATCGGATCCGCGCTATCACACCTTGAGCATGGGGTTTAACCAGCGGTGGGTCGGCAGGCCCGCCTACATTCAGGTCGTCGGCAGTACGGGGCAGGTGGTGGACGCGGTCCGGGAGGCGGTGCGGGATCGGCTTCGGATTACGGTCCGGGGTGGTGGGCATTGCTATGAGGATTTCGTGTCCGGCAATCGGGGTGGCGTGATCATCGATTTGAGCCAGATGCACGGTGTTTCGCGCTCGAGCGACGGAACGTTTTGGTTGCAGGGTGGCTGCACAAACTGGGACGTGTACACCGAGCTCTACAAGCGCTTTGACGTAACGTTGCCGGGAGGTTCCTGCTACTCGGTTGGTCTGGGCGGGCACGTGGCGGGAGGCGGCTACGGCCTTCTGTCCCGCCAGTTTGGCCTTACAGTCGACTATCTAAGCGCGGTCGAGGTGGTCGTCGTTAACAGCGACCGGTCGGTCTCCGTTGTGACGGCCAGATGGGACGATCGCCGGACACGGGATCTGGTATGGGGCCATACCGGAGGCGGTGGGGGAAACTTTGGAGTGATCACGCGGTACGGATTTGCACGGCTCCCCAGACCGCCGCAGGAGGTATGGCTGAGTACTGTCGCGTGGGATTGGGATTCGATCACGCCAGCCAGGTTTCGGGCCCTGTTGGAGAACTACGGGCGGTTCATGGCGGCCAACAGCCGCCCAGGAAGCCCGTACTCGCGTCTGTTCTCGCTGCTCAAGCTGACGCACCGCTCCGCTGGCCAGATCGTGCTTCTCACGCAGGTCTCCGGGAGCGACGAATCCCTGCTCCAGTCGTTCCTCGCGCAGATCAGCCGCGGAGTCGGAGGCCCTATCGCGCAGACCCGCGCAGTGGGTGCTGAGCAGACGATCACGCCGTCGGTGGCGAACCGCCGGATGCCGTGGCTCCAGGCAACACAGACACTAAACGGGTCGGGGCCCAACCAACGCGGAAAGTACAAGTCCGCCTACATGATCGCTCCATTCCCTCCCGAGCAGATCGTCGCGGTCTATGCGGCCCTGACCGACCCCAAGTACGACAACCCCCAGGCTCTGTTGCAGGTCGACTCTTATGGCTGTCAGGTCAACGCCCGAAGTCCGACCGCGACCGCCGTGGCGCAACGCTCGTCGATCATGAAACTCCAGTACCAGACATACTGGACCGACCCTGCCGACGATGACGTCAATCTCGCGTGGATCCGCCGCTTCTACAGGAGCGTCTACGCGTCCACCGGCGGTGCTCCGATTCCCAATCGAGTCACGGATGGCTGCTACGTGAACTACCCGGATGTTGACCTCCGTCACTGGGCCAGGCTGTACTACAAGCAGAACTATCGACGGCTTCAGCACGTGAAAGCACAATGGGATCCCACCAACACGTTTCATTACAGCCAGTCGATCCGCCTCCCATAGGTCGACCGGACGGCGTCGCGCGAGAGTGCTGAATTAGACACGCGCTCGAACCGTTGAGGTCACGTCAGCCACACCTACCAGAAGCTCGGCATCACGTCGTGCGACCAGTCCCTGCCGGACTCACCAAGCGCGAGAGCAAGGACCATCTGCCGCCAGACAGTTGGCTGAACGCATCACACATCGCTCCTCTCGAGTCGTCCGCATCCAGCGGTCCGCAGCCGCGATCCGCAGTTGCGCGGAATCGCAAGCTGCGGCGACTGCTTCCGCCGGCTGAGCAGGCGCGAGACTGGTCGGCTCGCTGGCTAGTGGAATGGACGAGGACCACTCGTCTCGCCGCACGCGGCGAACGGCTGCATCGCCCGGATGATCCGCGAGCCGGTCCGCGCGACGCCGACGTCACCGGCCGCGCTACTGCTTCCGTAAGACATCGGATTGCTGCTTAGCGCGGAACCAACGGCCGGACCACAGCGACTCGGCCGTGCCCTGGCACGATCGCTTCCACCACAGCGGGGTCGTCGTGCCGGCTATGCCCATGCCACGAAAGCGACTCCCCGGCATGGCAGCGGCCCGCGCCATCCCCTCCTCGGCGACACAGGAGCGGTCGACGCTGCCGACGATCGCAGTGGCCCGACGGCGCACGTCGCGCTTTGGCAGTCCGGACGGATCGCATTCCGCCACCCGGCGGGTGGGGGTCGGCGGATGAGAGCCTGATCGGTGAAAAGGCTACGGCGCAACCCGTGGGGCCCCTGGGCGTGGCGGCGCGGGTCCTGCCTGGCTGGCGTAAGCCCCGTCTGCGCCTAAACCCGGATGTCGCGCGTGACGGCGAGCTTCCTCGCTCGGTGTCGAAGCCACGCCGCTTGTGTCTCCGGCCGGTCCCCACGGTGTCGGTGGCCGCCCCCTCCCCGGACGACGCAATGATGGTGGCGCCGGCGTCGGCGCTGTCGAGGTCGCGCTGCGCGCTCCCTTCCCCTGGCTTCGCTCGGTGACAGCGCTGCCGTCCAGCGCGACGTCGCGGCTAGGTCCGGGGAGGGGGGAACTTGGTCGAGCGTCTTACTTGACCCGGGCAACGCTTCCCCGCTTCGGCAGGACGAGAAGCGGCACAGGCTCGCCGCCGACCTGGTGGCGCAGCTAAACCAACACGCGGCGGGTGCCAGTCGGCCGGCCGCCCGGCTGCCCGGCCGCACACACGCGCGCGCAACGTCGGGTCGTTCGCCGTTGGGGGACCGGTCTCCGGCCCGACCGGGTGCCGCGCTCAGCCAGGAAAGGGGCAGTGGATCGCGGTTCCGCGATCGCGGCTGCTGCTGGTCCGCGAACAGCAGCCGGCAGCGCCGCAGCCTGAGTCGAAATCGTGGCTGCTCTTAGCGAAGAGCGGTAGCGCCGGATCGGGCGGCGGCGTCCTGCCTCATCTGGCACAGAAGGCGCGCGGCGGCGGCCGAGAACGTGCTTCCGAACCCGTCCGAAGCGGGCGAGAACTGGATCGATCGGCGTTTTCGAGCTTCCTGCGCGAGCAGGAGTCCGGCCGTCTGAGTCGTGGCTATGCGCGTGTCACGAACTTGCCTTGTCGGCCGCGCCCGCCGGCCAGTCGCTGGCTTCTTCGAGCGCTCGCGCAACATGCAGCAGCGTCGTTTCGTTGTGTGGTGCTGTCGCCAGCTGCACGGGAATCGGAAGGTCCTCGGTGCTTCTTCCAAAGGGGAGAGACAGTGCGGGCGCTCCGGTGAGGTTGAACAGTGGCGTGTAGCGCGTGACGGCCGCCGAGATGTCCTGCGCACTGCCGCTGGTCATCACTACTCTCTCGTTGAGACGGTAGGACACGAGCGGCGCAACGGGGAGCAGGAGCACATCGACGTCGTTGAAGGTAGCCTTCAGCGCGGCGGCCAGACGCTGCTGCGTGGCAAGCGCGGCTGCGACTTCAGCCGGGGTTATCTGTGCGCCGGCGTCGATGCGGCTCCGAACCAGCGGATGCACGTCTGGATGGCGGCGAACGCGGTCAAGCAGTCCGGCGGCGGCGTCGCTCGAGGCGATCGTCCAAAGCGCGCGGCGCGCGGCTTCGCGATCCAGTTGCACAGGTGATATGGCAGCGCCGTTCGCTCCGAGGACTGCGGCTGCGCGCTCGATCGTGGCGGCAATCTCGGCATCGAGACCTGGATCGGTGTCCACCGCGCCGATCCGGAGATCGCTGATGCTCGGGAGCGACGTGTTGCGACCGGAGCTGGCGCCGAGCGCCTCGAGGAGCAGGGCGGCGTCGTCCACTGATCGCGCGATCGGCCCGATGTGGTCCAGTCGACTCAACCGGATCAGGCCGTCGGTAGGTGTCACCCCGAAAGTCGGTTTGACTCCGACAACGCCGCACAGCCCCGCCGGCACACGGATCGAGCCGCCGGTGTCTGTACCGATGGCGCCAAAGCACAGGTAGGCTGCGACCGACGCGGCGGCTCCGCTGGAGGAGCCTCCGGTCGAGAGGGCCGGTGCGAGAGGGTTGCGCGTTAGCGGCCATCGGTTGTTCTGCGCGCCGAAGGCAAGCTCGTACAGCACCGTCTTTCCGATGATAATCGCGCCCGCTTTACGCAGCCGACCCACCGCCTCCGCGTCCTTGGCCGACACGTGACCAGCGAACACGGGAGAGCCGGCGGTCGTTTCGTGAGCTGCCACTTCGAGGTTGTCTTTGATGGAGATCGGGGCTCCCTGTAGCAACGAGGCGCCGCGCCGTCGATCGAGGCGACGCGCCTCCGTAAGCGCTTCGGTCGCGAATACCTCGCGGTAGCACCCCAGCTGCGGATCGAGGCGCGCGATCCGTCGAAGCTGGGCGTCGACAAGCTCGCGTGCCGAGAACTCTCCCGCTCGCATGCCTGAGACGGCCGCTACCAGCGACAGCCGGCATAGCTCATCGCTCCCGGATGCGGCACCGGCTGCACCTCGCAGCTCCACGCGGCTAGTTGTCGCGCTGGCGGCGACTCACAACAGAAACCCGGACGCCAGCGGGTCGGTTCGATCGCACCAGAGCTCAGCGTGGGCGGTTAGCCACGCGCTGCCGGTGATCTCGGGGACGACGGCCTCGTGGCCCGCGACTTGGGTGGTATGGGCGATGCGGGCGCGATAGACCGTGCCGAGGACGCCGGAGTTCACGTACTCCTCCCCGACCGCGAGTTCTCCGGTGGCATGCAGCACTGCCAGACGCGCCGACGTCCCGGTGCCGCACGGCGATCGATCGAACGCGCCAGCCCGATTGACCGGCATGTTGCGGCCATCCACCCACGAATCGACAGGGTCGTCGGTCCACATGATGTTCTCGACGCGAGGAGGACGTTCCGTGCGCGGATCCGGTTGGCTCACCGCTTCCGCCACTAGAGGTCGCAGGGAGGCGGCAACACGCACCAGTTCCGCAACGCACCCCGGCTCCACTTTGAGCCCGACTGCGACAGCATCGGCGAAGGCGTACCACTGGCCGCCGTACGCGATCGGGAGTGTCATCCGCCCGTTTGGTCCGCTGACGGGAACCGTCTCGAGGTAGTAGGCGGGACGGTTGATCAGCTTGACGCTGTCGACGCGGCCGTCGATAACCCGTAGCTCGAGCGAGACCAGCCCACCTGGCGTGTCGAGCATCACTGACGATCCGCCGTTGGCTGCTGCCTGGAGGCGCCCGGTCTCGACGAGCGTCGTGGCCACGCCGATCGTGGCATGCCCGCACATATCCGGGTAACCGGTGGCGTCCATGAACACGACCCGCCAATGCTCAGCGCGGCTCGACGGCGGGAACGATGCCACCGCCAGTAGCGCCGGATAGCCGCGGGGCTCGAATACCGCCAGGCGACGTATCGCGTCGTGTTGACCCCGCAGCAACTCACGTGCTTGTGCTGCCGAGCTATCGCCGATGTCGGGCAGGCCGTCGAGGATCACTCGGGTGGGCTGACCACAAGTGTGTGAGTCGACGACCTTGAGACTCATGGCGTGTCTTGAGGTCACAGGGCGATCTGCAGTAGGTCTTCGCCGATGACGAGCTCTCCGTCGAACTCCTCGCGGACGGCAGGGGGCGCGATCTGATGCCAATCGTAGGCGGGCTTTCCGGATTCAAAAGAGTTCCACGCCGCGAAGTGATTCAGAACCAGCCGGCGGACTCCGGCGTCTCGAGCGACGCGTCCCGCGTCGCTTGGCGTGGAATGGATGCGCCACGCAAATCCCCGCTGCTTGCGGATCGCGACTTCGGCGTCGGGCAGGGTCGACTCATGCACGAGCACGTCGCCGTCCTTCGCGAGGTTGACGATGCCCTTACAGGGAATGGTGTCGCCGCTGAAGGTGATCGACTCGCCGTCTGGCCCGTCGAACCGGTAGCCGAAGCTGGGAATCTTGACGATGCCGTGGTCGACCTGCATCGTGGTGACTCGCCAACCCTCGATCTCGGTTTGCCAGCCGTCGTAGGTCTCGGTCACCCGCGCCCGACACAGCTCCCGCGTTCGCTCGTAGCCGGGAAGATAGGCGTAGGAGTCGATTTCGATGTCGTACGTCGCTTCGAAGCTTCGGACGAGCCGGGCCGTTCCGGGCGGACCGATCACCTCGAGCAGGCCGCGCTCGAAGGCGGCCTCGCCGATCAACGGCTCGATCATCAGGTAGGGGTAATCCGCGTAGTGGTCGTAGTGCAGGTGAGTGAGGAAAACTCGGCGGATCTGGGATGGATAGATTCCCGCTGCGCGCAGGCGAAGCAGGGCGCCGTTCCCGCAATCAACCAGCACTGGCTCGGCGCCAACCCAGACCACGTTTGAAGGACTGAAGCGTTCAGGATCAGCCTTGCCGGCACCCGTCCCGAGCAGCACAGCGCGTCCGCTCATGTCAGCGGGGCATCGATGTCCAACATCCGCGCCTCGCCCGGTCGGCCCCCCAGGTAAAGGTCCGCAATGGCAGGATCACCAAGGAGCTCTTGCCCTAGACCCTCGTAGCGCACTTCGCCGAGATCGAGCACGTAGCCCCGGTCAGCCATTGCCAAGGCGCGTCGCGCGTTCTGCTCGACCATGAGCACCGGGATCCCTTGGGCCCGGATCTGCTCGATCTTCTCCCACACCAGTTCAACCACCCCGGGGTCGACCCCTGCCGAAGGCTCATCCAGCAGCAGGAGCCGGGGTTCGAAGATCACCGCCCGCGCGAGCGCCAGCATTTGACGCTCTCCCCCGGAGAGAACCGCGGCGGGTTGGTGGCGTCGCTCAGCCAGCCGGGGAAACAGACCGTACACGCGGGTTTTCGCTCGACCAATGTCGATGTGCCGGAAGGGGAAGACGCCCAGCTCGAGGTTCTCCTCCACGGTCATGCGCGGAAAGATGTGGTCGCGTTGAGGGACATAGCCGACGCCGCGACGGACCATGGCGTGTGGCTTGACGCCGGTCACGTCATGGCCGGTGAAGAAGATGCTGCCCTGTGTTGGCCGTAACAGGCCGCAGAGACATTTCATGAGCGTCGACTTACCGGCGCCGTTCGGTCCCACGATGGCCACCATCTCCCCGGCGGCCACAGTGATGGTCACCCCGCGGACGATGTCAACGCCGCGCTGATAGCCGGCGACCACATCCTGCGCCGATAACACCGCCTCACTCAGGGCGGGCCCCCGGTACCTGGGCGGCCGCCGTCGGCGCCGCCTTTCCCAATCCAAGATACGCGTCGAGCACACGCCGGTCTCGACGGATCAGCTCTGGCGTTCCGTCGGCGATTACAGCGCCGCCCGCCATCACAATCACATGTTCGGAATAGCGGATGACAGCCTCGAGATCGTGCTCGATGAACAGCACTGTGACACCGTGATCATCGCGCACCCGCCGTACGTGCTCGAGTAAGCGGATCCCCATCGTGGGGTTGACACCCGCCATCGGCTCGTCCAGCAGCAGCGTGCGCGGTCGTGCCATCAGGGCGCGCGCGAGCTCGAGTAGCTTTCTCTGCCCCCCGGACAAGGTGCCCGCCAGAGCCCGGGCTTGGTCCGCGAGCGCAAAGGCATCCAGTAGTTGCTCGGCTCGCTCGCGCTCCAGACGCTCGGTCCGCCAGGCCCTTCGTGGACGCAGGAGCAGCGAGGCGAGCCGCTCGCCGGGATGGCGGGGGCTGCCCACGAGCATGTTGTCCAGCACCGTGAGCGCCAAGAACGTCCGGGTGAGCTGGAAGGTTCGGACGAGCCCTAGACCCGCTGTCTGCTCGAGCCGGCGCCCGGAGATCACCTGGCCATCGTGGACGATGTTCCCTGCATCGGGACGGAGGAACCCGCTGATCAAGTCAAACATGGTCGTCTTGCCTGCGCCGTTCGGCCCGATCAGCGCCGTGATCGATCGAGGAGCGACCGAGAAGCTCGCTCCGTTGACCGCCGCCACCCCGCGGAAGGCCTTCGAGACGTCGTGGACAGCGAGGGCCGGCTCGGCGCGCGGACTCATCTTCGGAGAACCATCTCGTCGCGGCGGCCCATCAATCCCTGGGGCCGCCAGACCGCGAGCACGATCAGGATCGCGCCAACCAGCATGTAGCGAAGCGACGCCACCTGCGAGGCCGACAGGGGCAGATTGATGCTCTGGGTGCCCTGGAGCAGGAATTCGACCCCGACCGCACCGATCAGCACGCCGAGGTAGCTTCCCAGGCCGCCCACGAGCAGCATCGCGAGTGCGATGAACGTGTTATCGGTCTGAAACTCATCCGGGCTCAGCGAGCCGAGGTCGAGCGCCAGCAGGTATCCAGCCACCGCCGCGAGCACGGCCCCGATCGCCAAGGACTGCATCCGGTAGCGGAACACCGGCTTTCCCAGTGCCCGCGCCGCGTTCTCGTCCTCGCGGATGGCCTTTAGGAGCCTGCCCCACGGGCTGCGCCCCAGCATCCCGAGGACGATCAGACAGATCAGGAAGATCGCGCCTCCGACGAGCAGTAGTGGAACCAGGTAGTAAGCCGGGCCGAGCCCTAAGTCGTTGCTGATGGAGGCCGACAGCGTGCTCCACTGGGTGTTGAAGCCGATGAGCCCGACGGTGCCACCGGTCAGCCCCTGCGCGTTCTGGATCACGTAACGGATCATCTCGCTCGCGGCGATCGTGACGATCGCGAAGTAATCGGCCCGCAGACGAAGGGCGGGAGCACCCACGATCAGGGCGCCGACGACGGTAACCACGGCGGCCACCGGCAGCGCCACCCAGAAGGACCAGTGCGCGTTGACCACGAGAATCCCCATCGCGTAGGCACCCACCGCCATAAAGCCCGCTTGTGCGAAGTTGTAGACACCGGACTGGCCGATATTCAGCTGCAGTCCCGCGGTGAAGATGCCGTAGATCACGGCGAGAATTCCCACGCCGATCCAGAACTGGCTGCTAACCACGAACGAGAAGGAGGCGGCCAGGGGCATGCCTACACCCTCCCAGCCGGCGCGAACACGCCTTCAGGCCGTGCCAGCAACGTGAGGATCAGCACGCCGAACGCAACCACGACCTTCCAGCCGGGCTGGACGAACAGGGTCGACCACTCCTCGGCGATGCCGATGATCAGCCCGCCCGCGATAGCCCCGTACGGACTGCCCGCGCCACCGAGCAGAACGGCGGCGAACAGCGGCAGCAGCAGCGTGAATCCAAACTGCGGGTCGAACGCGCCCGTCGAGAGGACGTACAGCGTCCCCGCGAGACCTGCCAGCGCGCCCCCCACGGCCCAGGTGATGAGGATCAGGCGGCCCGTGTCCAGGCCAGTCGTCTCCGCGAGATCGAGGCTGTCGGCGAGCGCGCGCATCTGCTTGCCCAAGCGCGTGTACCGCATCGTGAGCGCCGCCAGCACCAGAACCGCATAGCCCACGAGCGTCGATATGAGGATCGTCCTGCCAACGTAGACCCCACCCCCCAGTGAGACGCTCGTGGTGTCGTTGATCCGCAGCTGCTTCAGGTCAGGCCCGGCGACGAACTGGATGCTGTAGCGCAGAAGAAAGGCGAGGCCGATCGTGGCCAGGATCAGTTGCAACCCCGCGGCTCCGCGCCGCCGAAGCGGCCTCCACAGCCCGAGCTCGAGCGCGACCGACAGCGCCATCGTCATCGCAACGCCGAACAGAATCGACGGAACCAGCGCCACGCGCGCGGTGACGTTCAGCAACAGAGTCGTGTACGCGCCGAACGTCAGATAGTCACCGTGCGCGAAGTTGATCAGGCGCAGGATCCCGTAGACGAAGCTCAGCCCCACCGCGCCCATCGCCAAGTAGCTGCCGGTGACCAGCCCGTTAACCGACACCTGCTCGACTGAGCTCGCGCCTTTCACCGCGGCGAAGATGACGCCCAGCGCCACCAAGAACGCGACGACGCCGGCCAGACGAAGACCCAGCGACGCGCTGTCGATCACCCGCGCGACTCGGCGGACAACGCTCAGGCGGGCGGTCCTCGCGTCTCGACCTCGCGCCGCTAGGTCCAGCGTCGGCGGCATCACGGCGGCGGGCTCGGGTTGGGCGGTGCTCCCTTCGACATCACGTGACCGGTGATCACCGACCCTACTGCTTCGTCAGGCCACCGTTCTTCAACTGCACCTGGCTGAGCGTCACGAGCTTGCCCTGCTGGTATTGGCTGATGTCCGCGATCGTCCCGGTGGGATCGCCCGTCGAGTCCAACTCGGTGCTCCCGCTCACACCCTCGTAGTTGATCGGCTTGCCGGCCTTGAAGGCGGCAAACGCCTGGTTTAGGTGCAGGTAGTTGTACCCGGTTGCGCTGCGGGAGACGACCGACGGGATCTTCGCTGCGATCGCCGATCCGCTCGACGAGTGCGCCGCGGCGGCACCGAGTGCGCACAGCATCGCCGCGTCGAAGTTGTTCTCGTTATACGGCTGGGCCTGAGCCGGCTTTAACGGCGAGGCCGCGAGCGCCTTCTGGTATGCCGTCAGCGCCGGGCCGCTCGCCGGCAGCCCCGCGTTGATGACGTGCGCGCCTTCCAGCGCCGCAGCTGGAATGCCCGTGCCCGCGATCGCGGAGGGAAACCCGGATGTGGTGTAGAGCTTGGGGGCGCTGAACGCGCCGGTGCGAAGAAGCGCCGCTCCGACCTTTGCATACGTCCCCGGATCGTCGAAGATCACAAAGGCGGTCGGATGCGACTTCACGATCTGCGCGGCCTCCGAGTCGTAACTGGTCGCGTTGGGGTCATACAGCACCGGCCCCGAAACCGACCCGCCGAGCGCCCGCCAGGCGCTCGCGAAGGCCTGCGAGGCGGGCGCACCGTAGCTGTCGTCTCGCGCCGCCACCGACACCGACTTGCCCGAAGCACCGCCCAGCGCCTGCTTCATGTACACGGCGAGCAGCTGCGACTGGAGGGCATCGGAGGGGATCGTCCGGAACGTGACGCCCCCCTGCGAGTGCAGCTGCCCGTAGAGGACGCTCGAGGACGCAGGGGAAATCTGAACTACGTGGGCAGGGATCGTCACGCCCTTGGCCATCGCGATCGAATCCGAACTTGACAGGCCGCCGAGAATGCACGAAGCGCCCTGCGCCACGAGCTGCTGCGTCGCTGCGGTCGCAGTCTGCGGCGAAGAGCCTTCATCGCCGGTACTGATCGTGACGTGCAGATTCAGCCCCGCTGCCTTTGCAGCGTTGTTCGCATCGGCGACGGCCAACCTGGCAGCCTTGTCCCACGACGGTCCGAACACCGCCGCTGGGCCCGTCAGCGGGACGATATCGCCGATTTTCAGGCTAACCGCTCCGCCGCTCGCGGCGGAACTGCCCGCACCCCCGCCACTGCTCGTCGAGCTGCTCCCGCCGCACGCGGCAAGCCCCAGCGCCACAGCACCAGCCGCTACCACCGACAGCGCACGCCAGCGTCTACACATCTGTCCTCCCCTCGGATCGCGCACCGAAATATTGCACGGACCAACAACATACTGTGGGCAACGGGCGGCGTCAACTCGCTCCAACGCGGTTGCGGATGCCAGGCTGCATCGCATATATTGAACGACTCATGCAGCTTATTCAATGCGAGCAGATCGTGTGACGGTGGGGAACCGCCGCTCCCGGTCATGTGATGTCGCCATCGTCGGCGCCGGGATCACCGGCCTCTCGGTCGCCTTCCACCTCCTGTCGCGCGCACGGCGCGAGGTAATGATTTTCGATCGCGCGGGCGTCGCCGCCGAGGCTTCGGGTGTTCAGCCCGGGGGAGTGCGCCAGCAGTGGAGCACGCGGGTCAACTGTCTTTTGGTGCGCGAGTCCCTTCAGACCTACCACGCCATCGGCGACGCCCTCTCTAGCACAGTACGGCCCGTGTTCCAGCCCTGCGGCTACATGTTCGTGGCCCACTCCGAGGGTCGTCTGGCGCGTCTTGCCGCTGACGTAGAGGTGCAGAACGAAGCCGGCGTCCCCAGCCAGATCCTGACACCCGACGAGGCAGGCGATCGAGTTCCCGACCTGCGCGCCGACACTCTGCTCGGCGCCGCCTGGTGCGCGGAGGACGGATATTTCGACCGTCCGCAGTCGGTCGTCGCCGCGTACGGCGAAGCCGCCGAGCGACTGGGCGCCGTCCTTGAAGTCGTCGAGGTCACGCGTCTGGCGCCCGCGAGTGGGCGGTGGCGGCTCACCCTGTCCAACGGGTCATCCATCGAAGCCCATCAGGTGGTGCTCGCCACCGGCTACGACACGACAGCGCTGCTCGAGCCGCTCGGCATCTCGCTGCCGATCGTCAAGGAGCCGCGCTACCTGTTCCTCAGCCAGCCGATCCGCGAGCGACTGCTCGAGCCGCTCGTTGTCTCGGGCGAGCGGTCGTTCGCCGCCAAGCAGCTCGCGGATGGCCGTGTGCTCGCCAGCCACACGGCGGCGGATGGCGACCCGGCCACCAGCGCGGCCGCGTGGCGCCAGGCGATCCGCGAGCGGATCGTGGAGATGCTGCCGCGCTTGCAGTACGTCTCATTCCCGATCCTGGTCGACGGCTATTACGACACGACCCCCGATCACCAGCCGATCGTCGGCGAGCTGCTTGGCGGCCTGTGGATCGCCGCCGGCTTCAGCGGCCACGGCTTCATGCTCGCGCCGGCCATTGGGCGCCGGGTGGCGGCCGCGCTCGATCTTGACCCGATCGACGCGCTGCTTAGCTTCTTCAGCCCCGGAAGGCTCAAGGAGCCCGCGGCGATCAGCGAGAGGGACTGGGTGGTGTGAGCAACTCCAGGGCAACCGGAGAGGGGCGCTATCCGGGAGTCGATGGTGAGATCCATTACAGGTGGTGGTCGATGGCGCAGCCGCGGTGGACCGTGCTGCTGGCGCACGGGTTCGGCGACCATACGGGGGGCTGGGGCCGATACGCTGAGCGCCTGGTCGCCGCCGGGGGTGCGGTCGTCGCGTGCGATCACCGCGGACACGGGATGTCCGACGGGACGCGGGCGGTCATCGGCGACTTCGACGTTGCTGCCCGTGAATACCTCGGAGTGCTGGACGTCGCTCCGTTCGTCGATCAGGTCCCGCTCGTGCTCGCCGGCCACTCGATGGGTGGCCTGATCGCCGCGCGAGCCGCGGTTCTCGGTTCGGTGCCCGCGTGTGGTCTCGTCCTCTCAGCGACCCAGCTCGGCCCCTGGCCGATAGCAGAGAAGGTGCTCGAGTCAATCACGCGCGGCGGTCCAATCCCGGACGAGGCACGCGGGCACGTACTCCTTGATCCCGAGGCCACCTTCGACCCCGGCATCCTTTCTCGCGATCGAACCTTCGTGGAAGGGTTCGCCGAAGACGAGCTGCGCTACGTCGGCGTATTTCCGAAGGCGACCTTGCGTGCGTGGGTTGCGCTTCGAGGGCGCTGGGACGCCGTTCCCGACGGCGCACTCGAGCTCCCGACGCTCTACCTGCACGGAGGCGCGGATTCCATCCTCTCCCATCGGGCGAGCGTGGCGACCGTGGCCCGCCTCGTGCGCGAAGACCTTGAGGTGCGGATCTTCCCGGGTGCCAGGCACTCGATCTACAATGAAGCCAACCGGGACGAGGTCTTCGACGTACTGACGGCATTCATCGCCCGCGTCACCCGAGATGACCGCGTTGGCTAAAGGACGCGGGTCGAATCGACGCAGATCAGGCGCAGCGGCCTGCGCGTACTTCCGTTCCGCAACAGATGCGGCCTATCGCCGGGGTAGGTGGCCGAGTCGCCGGCCTTGAGCCTGCGCGGTTCACTACCCTCGAGCTCGAGAATCAGCTCGCCGTCGAGCACGAACAGGAACTCCTGTCCGGCGTGCCGGCCGTAGTCCTTGCGTCCCGCCCCAGGTTCGAACGCCAGCAGCATCGGCATCATCCCGCGCTCGCTCTCAGGCGCGAGCATGAAGATGTCCATCCCCTCCGCCGCCGAATGCAGCCGGCGGCGTTCGTGCTCGTGCACGATGCCGGGGTCGCTGCCCTGCGTGTGCGGAAGCAGGTCCGCCAGCGATACGCCGTAGAACTGCATAAGGCGGATCAGCCGGCCGATCGTGATGTCTGACCGACCCTTCTCGACCATCGACAAGAACGACGCGGAGATCGACGTCCCCTTTGCGACGTCCGCCAACGAAAGGTCCCGCGCTTGCCGCAACGCGCGCAACATCGGGCCCATCCCTCCATTCGACGGCACCGACTCTGCCGGCCGCGCGCTGCCCGGTGATGACTTGCGGCGGCGTGGCGACTTATTAGCAGCGCTCACGGCGCGTCCCGAGCCTCGTGATGGCACGACAGCCTGAGCAAAGCTGAAGTAGGCCGTGATCGAAGCGTTTATGCGACCACGGCATCGAGCTCCACCTCGACGAGGCAGCCTTCGGGTATGAACCCCCCGACGAATAGCGTCGTGTTCGCCGGATCAACGCCTTTCAGCACCTCCGCGTGAGCGCGAATCGCCTGCTGCCAGTCAGCTCCTTGCGCCAGGAACAGCCTGGTGCGGATGACTTGGTCGCGCGACGCTCCCAGCCGCTGCGCCGCCTCGACCGCAAGGTTCAGCGCCGTCTTGGCCTGGCCGTACGCATCCCCGAGATGCATCGCCTTGCCCTCGGCGTCAAGCGCCGCGGTGCCGCTTACCGCGACCACGTCCCCGACCCGAGCCGCTCGAGAGTAGCTCGCTAGCGCCTCGAACCGACTCCCACTCCTGACTCGCTTCGAGTCCGGCCGCATACCCGGATCATGATCAGAATGTTGCACGAACGTTCAGGATAATCGATGGCGATCCGAACAGTGCGCCGGGCAAGGCGCAACGTTGGGCTGGGAATGCGACGCACCGGCTTCCGCGAGATCACGCGCTCCGACGCGCCGAACCTGCCGTCGTTTCAGTGCAGACACGAACGCGGCACCTGCTCCGCGTCGATCCGCACGAGCCAGCGATATCACGTCCTGGCTTCCTGCGCGGCTGGTCGGGCTACTTCCGCTACGGAAACTCCGACCACTCCTTCGACAAGATCAGCCACTATGCCACCGACCGCCTCGCACGGTTCGTCGGCAAACGCCACAAACGCGGTTGGGGGTACGGCATGAATGTCGTCGCCTACCAGTCGCACAACCGGCTCGGGCTGATCAACCTCAACGGACCATCGTCGCGCCACGACCCAACCGGCCGTGGCGACCGGGACACCGAATGCCCACCGGTGAAGAACGCCGGGGAGCCGTGTGCGGGAAAAGCGCATGCACAATTCGATGTCGGCGGCGGGAGGAAACCAGGCCAGTCGGCCAAGAACGCGCGGCCCCGGCGCCTCCCGCCGACCCTCCCGCGACCGTGCCGCTCCCGTTCCGGCCCTCCGATCACGGTCCCTCTGGAGGTGAAGCCGGTCACGGACGGGAGCCGGGCTCGCCCCCCCTGACCTAGCGACTCCGCACGCGTAGCGTCCGTTCGATCGAGAGACTGCTAGCAACGAGCCGGGGCCGAACAGCTAGCGCCGGATGCCCAAGATTGGCGAAGAGGAGGCGCGCGGCGACACCCGGGCCGAGACTCGCTTTCAGCACCACGTTCATCGGGACGGTGCACCGGGACGGGTTTCGGGACCCCGCGGATCGCCGCTACTCCGAGGGAAGGGCGTAGATTCAGGCGGAGCGCTCGCCAGACGTTCCGCTTGCCGCGCGCTTGGTTACCGGTTCCGCTCGGCGGCGATGAGTACCCGCTACCAACCGAGTCCTACTTCCATGACCAAGACCGCGAAAGCATCACGATGACCGTCACCATCACCGCCTTCGAGTGGTCGCCCGATGGCGGCATGGGCCTGGCGCGCGAACGCGCGTCCGCTGGGCGCTCGAAGAGGTCGGGCAGCCCTACGAGGTTCGTCTCGTTTCGTTGCGTGCGAAGAAGGAACCTACGCATCTGCGTGTGCATCCGTTCGGGCTGATCCCGACCTACGAGGATGGCGACCTTGTCCTGTTCGAGACCGGCGCCATCGTGCTCCACATCGCGGAGCGCCACGCGGGCCTAATTCCGGACGATGCCAACGCGCGAGCGCGGGCCATCACCTGGATGTTCGCCGCGCTCAACACGGTGGAGCCGCCGATCTTCGAACTGGTGACCGCCAAGATCCTAGAGAGCGACAAGCCCTGGACCGAAGAGCGCCTGCCTATGGTCAAGGACCGCGTCGCGAGCGGATGGTCCAGCTCTCTGACCGCTTGGGCGAGGCAGACTGGCTCGATGGAGCGTTCAGTGCGGGCGACCTGATGATGGTGTCGGTGCTGCTCAGACTGAGGCCTTCGGGTCTCCTGGACGAGTTACCGAACCTGGCCGCCTACGTCGCCCGCGGCGAAGCGCGACCCGCATACGAACGGGCTTTCGCCGCTCAATATGCGATCAACGCCGGTGATCCGGGAGCTGGCTGATAGGAGTAGCGCGGCCGGGACGTGGACGCGGATGTCGAGAACTGCTGATTGGCTTCGCTCTTGAGGTGAAGACCGCGAGCGGCGCGGCCCGCGAGACCAGGAGACGACGATGCCGAAGAATCTGCTGCCCGACGAGTGCTCGCCGCGAGAGCTGGAAGGAAGGCGGGCGTGACCGTTCAACGTTTGGAGCACGTCGGCGTCGTCGTCGATGACCTCGCGGCGGCGACCACGTTCTTCGTCGCCCTCGGCCTCGAGGTAGAGGGCGAGGCGTCCGTCGAGGGCGCTTTGGTGGACCGCATCAACGGGCTCGCGGGCGTGCGGGCGGACATCGTGATCCTGCGAACCGCCGACGGCACCGGCAGCCAGCTCGAGCTGGCCAGGTACAGCTCGCCGTCATACGACGGCGACGTCGGGCCGGCACCGCCGAACGCCCCGGGGATCCGCCACATCCTGTTCGTCGTTGACGACATCGAAGCGTCGCTGGCCGCCCTGCGCGCGCAGGGTGGCGAGCTGGTCGGCGAGCTCGTCAACTACGAGAACGTCTACATGCTCTGCTACGTGCGTGGCCCGGCCGGGATCATCGTCGAGCTGGCGGAGGAGATCCGCTGATGGGTGCCTTCCTGTTCGGTCAGGAGCACGTCGACCGCTACCGCGAGACGGACGGGAAGCCGGCCACGACTGGCAGGGCACCGCGGTGCTGCTGCTCACCACCACCGGCCGCACCTCGGGGGCCGGGCGGACCACGCCGCTGATCTACCAACGCCACGGAGACGCGTTGGTCGTGGTGGCCTCCAACGGGGCGGTGATCCACCGGCCTGGTTTCTGAACCTCCTGGCCGGTCCGATCGTGGGCGTGCAGGTCAAGGGCGAGCACTACACCGCTCGCGCGCGGGTCGCCACGGCCGAGGAGAAGCCGATGCTGTTGCGCACCATGACTGCGACTAGGACGCCCTACGACGAGTTCCGGGCCAGGGCCAACCGCGAGATTCCGGTCGTGGTCCTCGAGCCAACCCCGGAGCAGCGGCCGCTCCCCCGCGAGCCGAAATCGAGCTGCCTGCGCGACTGCATGTCGAGGATCGCCGATCGGCTCCGCTCACTAGATGAAGCCGCGACCGGCGCGGCCCACGAGATCAGGAGAATCACGATGCCCAAGTACCTACTGCTCAAGCACTATCGCGGCGGCCCGGAGCCGCACCGCCCCGTGCCCCCGATCGACCAGTGGGCCCCCGCGGACGTGGAGGCGCACATGGCCTTCCAGCATCACATCAGCGAGTTGCTCGAGCGAAGCGGCGAGTACGTCGACGCGCAGGCGCTCGCGCCGGCCCGCACCTGGGTGCGCTACGGCGGCCCGGAAGCCGCCCCCGTCACCACCGACGGCCCGCATCCCGAGACCAGCGACCTGATCGCCGGCTGGTGGATCATCGACGTCGAGTCGCCCGAGCGAGCGCTCGAGCTCGCCGCCTATGCGTCCTCCGCGCCCGGGCCGGGCGGCGAGCCGCTGTACGAGTGGATCGACGTGCGAGAGATCATGTGGGAACGCCCGCACACCACCGAGCCGGAGTGATCGACGAGCCGAGACGGACGCTGGACGAGGGCGCGCTACGCGCCCTCGTCCCCCGCGTGCTCGTGGCCCTGGTCCGGCGGGGCGAGGACTTCGATGCCGCCGAGGACGCCCTACAGGACGCGCTGCTCGAGGCGCTACGGGTGTGGCCCGAGCACCCGCCGCGCGACGCGCAGGCCTGGCTAGCGAAGGTCGCTACCCGGCGGCTCGTCGACGCTCGTCGCAGCGAGTACGCGCGTCAGCGCCGCGAGGAGGCGACGTTGGCCGACCCGCCGCCGCCCGCCGTCGCCGAAGAGGGCGACGACACGCTCTTCCTGCTCTTCTGCTGCTGCCACTCCGACCTCGCGCCCGCCTCGCAGATGGCGCTGACACTGCGGGCCGTGGGCGGTCTCACCACCCGGGAGATCGCCGATGCCTTCTACGTCCCGGAGGCAACGATGGCGCAGCGGGTCAGCCGCGCCAAGCGCGCCCTGCGAGGCCGCCGCCTGGACCGGCCCGGCGACCTCGCCGTCGTGCTGCGCGTGCTCTACCTCATCTACACGACCGGGCACGTCGGCCCGCCCACTCGGGTCGACCTCGCCGGTGAAGCGATCCGGCTTGCCCGCCAGCTCACCCTCGCCACCGAGGAACCGGAGGCGCGCGGGTTGTTCGCGCTGATGCTCCTCAACCACGCGCGGCTCCCAGCGCGGCTCGACTCGGAGGGTCGCATCGTCACACTCGACCGGCAGGACCGCGGCCTGTGGGATACCAGCGAGATCGCCGAGGGCGTGCGCGTCCTGCAGTCGGCGCTGACCATGCAGACCGAGGAGCGGCGTCTCGGCCGCTACCAGATCGAGGCAGCCATCGCCGCCCTTCACGACGACGCGGCGAGCGCGGAGGAGACCGACTGGCCCCAGATCCTTAGCTGGTACGACGACCTCGTTGCCCTCACCGACGACCCGGTGCGCCAGGACCCCGCCGCCGCGCTCGGTCGCGCCGTCGCGATCGGCCACGTCCTCGGCGGCGCTGCCGGGCTGCGCGAGACCGAGCGGCTGCGCGAGGTGCTCGGAGACCGGCACCGCTGGCACGCCGTCCGCGGCCACCTGCACGAGCTCAACGGTGATCTGCACGCCGCCGGCGCGGCGTACGCGGATGCCGCCCGTCGGGCCACGAACGTCGCCGAGCGCGACCACCTCGTCCGACAGGCCGCTCGCGCGCGGGCCGCCGAGCGCTAGGAACGTCGTCTCACCGAGCGTGCTCCACCTGGACACCCGCACCGCGGGGCCACCCCCCCATAGCTCACCGGCTTTGCGGATACAGAAGCACAGCTTTGCGCGTTGGATGCGCACACCTGCTCTTGCGCGGTGACGCGAATCTTGGCCCCACTTGGCGAGCGCCTGCCTTGCGCGGGTTCCGGGGCTCACGGTGTGAACTCGCGAGGTCGCGCGACTTCGTCGATGAGTTCTGCGGCGTCAACCGGTCCAAGCGTTCAGTGGTCTGGACCGCCGACGAGAGGAGAATCATGGGCGTTGCGTTTCCGGCCGAGTCGTCGGAGTACCGGGCCGCGCGCGATCGGCTGCTCGAGCAAGAGATCGAGTTGCGCCGCGCGATGGAGGCCGTTGCCGCCGCGAGGCGCGAATTGCCGCCGGGCGGGGTCGTGCCTCGCGACTACCTCTTTCACGGCGGCGGGGCTGACGGCGCGCCGGCAGAGGTCCGGCTGTTTGAGCTATTCGCGCCCGGCAAGGATTCGCTTCTGATCTACAGCTTCATGTTTCCGCGCGACCCCCACGACCAGACGCCCGGCCCCTCGACCGGACAAACTGCGCTGCTTCCGTTGGCCGAAGGCCCGTGCCCGACATGCGCGGCTTTCATCGATCAGCTCGAAGGCGCTGCCGAGCACGTGACCCAGCACATCAACCTCGCGGTCGTCGCCAAGACCCCGCTGCCACGGCTGCTCACATTCGCCCAGGAGCGCGGGTGGCGGCGCCTTCGGTTCCTCTCCTCAGCGAACAACACATTCAACGTCGACTACCACGCCGAGACCGCCGAGGGCGCGCAGCGGCCGATGTTGACCGTGTTTCATCGCGATGCGGACGCGATCAGGCACTTCTGGAGCTCAGAGCTCCTTTACACGCCAACCGAGCCGGGTGAGGATCCCCGCCATGTCGGCACCCTCGAGCCGCTCTGGAACATGTTCGACCTAACCCCCGAGGGACGACCCCAGGACTGGGTAGAGCAACTCCAGTACCGCTGAACGACCGGTCCGCAGCGCAGCGGCTCATCGCCGCAGTCGACTATGGCCAGCTCGAGGTCGAGCCCCTCCGGGTCGCCGAACGCCAGCGCGCGCTCGTCGGCGCCCGTGTGGAACTCGACGCCCTCGCGCGCGAGGCGCTCGGCCCAGAACCCAAGGGCGTCGTCGGAGGCTACCCGCCAGCGCAGCCGGTGGATCATTCCCGCACCGGCCCGACCGGGTGCCGCGCCGGGGAATTCGAAGAACGTCAGGATCGAGCCTGGCGCGCCGCGCTCGTCGCCGTAGTAGAGGTGCTAGATGTCCGGGGCGTCGAAGTTGACCGTCCTATTGACCAGTCGCAGCCCCAGCACCCGCACGTAGAAGTCGACATTGCCCGGCGCGTCCGCCGTGATGCAGGTGATGTGGTGGATGCCATCGAGCTGCATGCTCGCTCCTAGCGGCGCGGCACCGCTGAGGCGTAATCCGGAGGCGCACCGCTTGCCGTTCGACACCTGCTCTGCCCTCGTCCGGGCGTCTCCGTCGCGACGCAGACTTCCCCGCACGGCGCGGAACCACGCATGCACCCTGGCCAGCACCGCGAACCCTGAGGTAGCCGGTGCTAGCCAGACGCCGCGGTCTGCGAGCACCAAAGCAGCCGCGCCGCCGCCGGCGATCGCAGGCCCCTTCGGACACCCGCAGCCACCTGCTCGCGCTGGTTGATACGACTGCTCCCTCGTGGGAGGAGGTGCCGGTGCTTGCTCGGCGCGGGCTGGCGCGAGCTGACGTCGACGGCGGCCTTGGATGGGTCGAGCCTGGAGGTCGGATTGCTCCTTTCTGGCGAAGCAGTAGGTGGGCGCCGGCGGGCGGGGCGCGGGACTGGCGCCCCGTCCGCGAGGCTTCCTTCCCGGCTTAGAGTTCGAGTCCGGCGCTGAGGTGCATCATCGGCGCGCGCCGGGCGTGGATCGCGCTGATGATCTCCTCGGTGTTGATCCCTTGGAGGTACACGCTGGTCGTGGAGAGATACGAATGTTGGATATGCGGGTGATATGGGAGCTCTGGCCACGATTCCGCGGTGGACCTGGTCGCCCTGGGTTTAGTGCTGGCTGTGGCTACGCGGTTGGCGCGAAGCGAAGGTCGGCGTAGCCGACCGAGCGAAGCGCCTACCGCGTGCGCGCCGTCCGGCGGGGGACGATCTTTTCGCTCCGTCCTGTGGCGTTCGAGGAAGGAGCGCAGCTGTGAGTTTCGCGCCCCCCATGGAGCGGGTTTTGGAAGGGAGGGAGCTGCGGGCGATCACGCTCGGGGATCCGCTGGTGGATGCGTATCTGGAGTTCGTCGGTGCGCGAGGAGCTGTGAACACGTGGCTGGCGAGCGCGTATGACTTGAAGGTGTTCTTCGAGGTGATCGGCGGTAAGGAGCCGGCGGAGGTGACCTCGGTTGACGTGTTCGCGTTTGTGGGCCAGCAGCGCGCGCCGCGCCACGAGAATGTGGTGCGGATCGAGGACGGGGAGGGCGGGCTGTCGGCGAGGACGATCGCCCGGCGGCTGTCGAGCGTTGCCGGCCTGTTCGAGTACCTGGTGGTTCGCGGCGACGCGGGCGTTGATCGCAATCCCGTGCCGCGGGGACTGGCGGGTCGGCGGGCCGGGGAGCGCGGCCGGGGCGCGGTGCGGCTTGTTCGCCGGTCGCGGACGCTGCCCAGGGTGCTCTCGCCGGTCGAGGTCGACC
>JAFAPR010000261.1 GCA_019247075.1 Solirubrobacterales bacterium | reverse complement strand
AGCTGTTGTGCGCCTCCGCCACGTGTTCTTGGACCGCTCGGACCAGTTCCTCGTCGTTGTTCGCCTCGATGACCCGTTCGCAACCTGCCTCGAGGCATACGAATTGCTTGCGCTTCACTGGGATCGCCTACCCCGCGGTGACGCCGACGACGTAGTCGATGGATGGATCGAGGATCTGCTCGATCAGGGTCTCGTCGGGCGTCACACCCATCTCGCGACATCGGTTCCGATAGTGCCTCACCTTGCCGACTTGGTACTTCTGCAAGTCGAGCTCCGGAACCGCTTTCTGATATTCGACCAGGCCGACGATCGTGCCACGGAACTCGTCGAAGACGTCATGGACGAGTTGATCCCATTCTGGATGATCGTCGAGCAGCGTGCGTACGGCTGAAGTACCGAAGGTGATGTGCCTACCTTCATCGGACATAATTCGCCGATAACCCTGCTTTAGCGCCGGAAGCGCGTTCCAAGCGGTGCACGTGTCGACGACGATCTCATAGGACGGCATCGTTAGGACGCCTTCCACATGGGCGTTGTACAGAGTGAGAAAGCGCAAAAAGGCGCGCTCGATCTTCTGGCGGTCCTCGGTGTCAACCGCGGCCGTCAGTTCCCGCGCGTACCTCGGTATCCCCTCATGAACGACCTCCCGAAGCTCGAAGCGACCGGTTGGGTCGACCGTGGCCGCGCGTTCTAGAAAGTAAGGCGCCAGTTCCTCCGGCTCCAGAATTCCCGCGACCCGCTCGTGCCATTGCGCGAAGAACTCTGCGTGCTTGCACTCCTCCATCACAAATGTGCTCAGATACATCAGCCAATCGAAGCGATCAAGCGCCCATGCGGCTTGGATCATCGGGATGAGGTTCTCCGCCACGGCCTGCTCGCCGGCGAAGAACCGAACGGTGAGCCCGAGAAGAGCGGCTCGCCGGTGCTCTGGAAGCGTCGCCCAATCTTCGACATCCTTGGAGTAGTCAAGTTCCCGCGGATTCCAGAGCGCGTTGATCGCCTTTTCGTACTTCCGGTAGACGCTCCCGCGCATCATCTCGCGCGTGAAATGGAACTTCTTGAGGTTGTCGACCTCTTTATGCACCGCGAGTACGCGCTGACTCGAGCGGTTCGCTACGGCTTCGTGCCACAGCCAGGACCGCATTAACGATCCCTTCATACCCCGTGCAGCGGCACAGATTCCCGGCCAGAGCGGTTCTCACTTCTTCCTCGCTAGGTGTTCCCGGCCGGCGCAGGAGCGCCGTCGCCGAAATCAGCATTCCGGGCGTGCAGAAGCCGCACTGCACTCCGCCATGCTCGAGGAAGGCTCGCTGGAGGTCGCTGAGCTCGCCGGGGGGTGCGAGTCCTTCCACGGTCGTGACCTCGCGGCCCTGTGCTTGTAGCGCGAGGTAGGAGCACGAGTTCACCGGCTCGCCGTCGAGCAGCATCATGCAGGCGCCGCACTCGGAGTCATCGCACCCCTCCTTCGCGCCGGTGAGCGCAATTTGCTCTCGCACTGCGCGTAGGAGACTTGCGTGCGGCTCGATCTCGAGCGGGTAGAGAGTCCCGTTGACCTTCAGCGTTGCGGCGACTCTCACCGTGGACCTCCACCGGATGCGGTGCTTGCGGGGACGGGAATGTCTTCGCCCTTCGCGCGCGCCGCCGCTACCGCGATCGCACGTCGCGCGACCACGGTTGCCATGGCAGTTCTGTAACGGGACGACGCGCGGATGTCTGAAATCGGCTCTGATGCAGCAGCAACGGCCCGCGCGGCGATTTGAGCCGCTTCTGTGCCGGCATCGCTTCCGACAAGCGCTGCCTCGGCGTCCGGAACTCGCCGGATTGTCGGGGCCAGCGCTGTAATCGCCACGCGGGCGTGGGCGATGCGGTCGCCGTCGAACCGAATCACTGCCGTCGCCCCCACGACGGCGATCTCCATCGCGCGTCGGTACTCGAGCCTCACGTAAGAGCTCCCGGTGTCCGTGGGAGGAAGCGCCACATACACCTCCTCCAGCAGCTCGTCCGGTGCGGCCGTTGTCTGTCCGGGGCCCGCGAGGAGCTCCGCGATACCCACCCTCCGCGCGCCAGACGCCGAGCGCAGCGCAACCGTCGCGTCGAGGCAGAGCAGCGGTCCCCCCGTCTCCATGGCGGGGGACGCGTTCATCAGATTGCCGCCGATCGTCCCGAACGCGCGCGTCGCGTGCGAGCCGACGATGACGCAGGCGTCTGCGAGAGCGGTCAGCCGGGAGCGGACCGTCGGGTTAGCGGCGAGCTCTGCGTGCGTGACGAGGGCGCCCATCCGGAGGGATTGGTCATGAGCCGCAATGCGCCGGAGCTTCTCGATCCGGTGGATCGCGACCAGGCGCTGTGGCAGCGGCGCCTTGCCCTGACGCGCCCCCACTACCAAATCCGTGCCGCCGGCCACCGGGCGAGCCCCGGCCGCGAGCTCATGCACTGCCTCCTCGACAGTCGAGGCCACCCGCAGCGAAGCGCTCATTGCGTCGCCTCCCAGACGCGCTCGGGAGTCATGGGCAGGCGGCGCACACGCTCTCCTATGACCCTCGCTATCGCGTTCGCGATCGCCCCCGGCGTCGGCACGCAGGGCGGCTCACCGATCCCCTTCGAGCCGTTCGGGCCGCCGTTGACCGCCGGAGTCTCTACCCAGGAGATCTCAATCGGTGGCGCATCGGCGGCGGTCGCGAGCTTGTAGTCGAGCAGATGTGGGTTGAGCTGACGGCCTTCCCCGTCGAGCTGCATCCCTTCGGTCAGCGCCTGCCCGATCCCCATCACCACTCCGCCCCGCACCTGTCCTTCTGCACCGACCGGATTGAGGATCGTGCCGGAGTCGTGGGCCGCGGCAGCGCGAAGCACACGGACGACGCCTGTCTCACGATCGACCTTGACGTGGACCGCGTGCGTGATCAGCTGCGGCTCAAGGAACGACTCAAAGCCCAGGCGCCCAAGGCAGCCGCTGTCGGGATTGCACTCGGGCGCCTCGGGCACCGAACCCGACCCCTTGCCCAGGAGGGTCGTGCCTGTCCCTGTGAGCTCCGCAATCGGC
>JAFAPR010000216.1 GCA_019247075.1 Solirubrobacterales bacterium | reverse complement strand
GACGCTTGCTCGTTCGAGGGCCTGTATGAGACCTGCCCCTCCCGACGGTGGGGGCTGCCTGAAGCGGCAACAGGACGTAGCCCTGGTGAGGGCCCGTCAATGAGCATCCGCAACGGTAGCTCCCGGTTGGCGTCATGTCGAGCGAGGCGAGCGGAGGTGAACAGGTGGCGGCTTGTGCAGGAGTGGATTGGGCGAGCGACACTCACGATGTGTGGGTCGCTGACGGGGACGGTGAGCGGCTGTGGGCCGAGACGATCGCCCACACCGAGTGCGGGCTGAGAAAGCTGTGCCGGACGCTGGTTACGCTCGGTGTCGAGCGCGTCGCGGTGGAGCGCCCTGATGGGCTGCTGGTCGAGCGTCTCCTGGACGCTGGGCTCACTGTGCTCGCGCTGCACCCCAACCAGGTGCACGCCGCGCGCCCCCGCTTCGGCCCTGCGGGCGGCAAGGCCGATCGGTTCGACGCGTTTGTGCTGAGCGAACTGGCTCGCACCGACCATCACCGCTTTCGCGTGCTGGTTCCCGACCGGGATGAGACCAAAGCGCTGCGGGCGCTCACCCGTGGACGGGAGCTGCTCGTCGAGCAGCGCGTTGCGTTGTGCAACCAGCTGCGCGCTGAACTCCAGCGGTTCTGGCCCGGCGCAATCGAGATCTTCTCCGAGCTCGACAGCCCGATCTCGCTCGCCTTCCTGGAGCGGTATCCCTCTCCCCTCGATGCCCGCAGCTTGGGCGAACGCCGACTCGCCCAGTTCCTCGCCCGCCACCACTACTGCGGACGCCGCGGCGTCAGCGAGCTGCTCGATCGTCTTCGATCCGCGCCCTCTGGCCGAGCCGCACAGCTCGAGGCCGACGCTCGTCGCGGAATCGTGCTCGCCCTGGTCGCCGCGCTCAAGCCGATCGTCGAACAGATTCGCCTGCTCACCTCCGAGATCGCGCACGCCGTCCGAACCCACCCCGACGGCGAGATCTTCCTCTCGCTGTTCAAAGACCCCAAGAGCGTGATTTGCGCCGCCACCCTGCTGGCCGAGATCGGCGACTGCCGCGCGCGCTACCCCACCCCCGAGCACCTCGCCGCCGACGCCGGCATGACCCCCGTCGCCGTGGAATCCGGCAAACGCAAAGTCGCCTGCTTCCGCCGCGGCTGCGACCACCGGCTCCGCAGCGCCTTCACCACACTCGCCGACAGCACACGCCACTGGCACCCCTGGGCGCACCGCCACTACGCCGACGCCACCGCCCGCGGCCACGACCACCCCAAAGCGATCCGCACCGTCGGACGCGCATGGAGCCGCGTCCTCTGGCAATGCTGGCAACACCACACCCCCTACGACCCCAGCCGCCACAACGCCCTCCAACGCCAACTCACAATCACAATCCCACACACGGGTTGACACAGGACGGCTCATACCGGCACTCCGAGGGCAGCCAGCGCCCGCTCTCGCAGGGCCACCGCCTCCGGGTCGGTGCGATGTCGCGGGCGCGGCAGCGAAACGTCGATTTCCGCCACCGCCCGGCCCGGCCGCGGCGACATCACGACCACCCGGTCGGCGAGCATAACCGCCTCCTCGACGTCGTGCGTAACGAGCACGACCGTGCGCGGCTCGCGCTCGAGCACGCGACCCAGCCAGCCCTGCATCTGCAGCCGGGTGATCGCGTCGAGCGCCGCGAACGGCTCATCCAGTGCCAGCACCGGCTTACCGGCGAGCAGCGAGCGCAGGAACGAAACCCGCTGCCGCATGCCGCCCGAGAGCTCGGCTGGCCGGTTGCGCTCGAATCCCTGGAGGCCAAACCGCTCGAGCCATGGCGCCGCGGCCGCGCGGGCGGCAGCGCGCGAGAGCCCCCGCGCGCGGAGGGCAAGGCAGGCATTGTCCAGGGCGCTCAGCCACGGAAGCAGCAGGTCGCGCTGGGGCATCAGTGCCGCCGGAGCCGCCCGCACCGTTCCGGCATCGGGCCGCTGCAACCCGCAGATCAGCTCGAGCAAGGTGGTCTTGCCGCAGCCGCTGGGACCCACGACCGCGACGATCTCCCGCCCGCGCGCCCGGAGCGTCATGCCCTCAAGGGCGACGACCGTCGCGCGCCGCGTAGTGAACGTACGCGCCACCGCCTCGACGTGCACGCCGATGTTTTGACCGTCGCGAGGCCGCTTGCGGCGGACCTCGATGGATGTCTGCGTCACTCCCTTCGCGGGCATTACCCCACAGGTTCGAAGGGTCAGCGCCGGGTTGCGAGGCGCTATCTCAGCCGGCTCTCCCGCCAGCACCCCTGTTGATGGGTCACCGATGCTAGCGCGTGTGGTTCGCGGGCCTGCGCTGGACCGAGCTCACATCCGCGCCAGAGCCTTGACGAATCCCTCCAGCTGGTCCGTTCGCCAGCACTCGAAGGCGGTGCAATGCAGCTCGTAGCGGGCGATCACGGAGTCGCCGTAGTTCCAGTACAGCCGGGGCTCGGGGTTCAACCAGAACGTGCGTCCCGCGAGGCTGGTGATCGCGGCGAACGCCTCTTCGCGCGGAGGGCGGCCGTTGGTGCGTGCGTCGCCGAGCACGATCACCGTCGCCCGGGGGTGCAGCTCCGCTTCCACGAGCCCCAAAAACTCGCTCCATACCCGACCGTAGTCGGTGTAGCCAGAGACATCGGCGACGCCGGCGGTGCGTGAGACGGCATCGCTCGCTGCGCGAAAGTCGCGCTCGCGCTCGAACACGTCGGTCACCTCGGAGATCCGCTCGATGAACACGAACGAGCGCAGCTTGCGGAAGGCGTCGTGGAGCGCGTGCAGGACCGAGAGAAAGAAGGTGCTCGCCGAGGTGACGCTGGTGGAGACGTCGCAAAGGACGAAGATCTCGGGGCGCCGGGGACGGTGTGGGCGGTACTTGAGCTCGACTGGCACGCCGCCGGTCTGCAGCGATGCCCGCATGGTGCGCCGCACGTCGACGTGCGCGTGGCGCCGGCGGCCGCGCAGGACGTGACCCTCGGTAGCGAGCGCCCGCTTCATCTGAGCGACCACGCAATGGACGGCAGCCAAGTCTTGGATCGGACCCGACGGCAGCGCCCGCTCGAGCTCGGACAGCGGGCGTTTAGGCGGCAGCGTCGCGGTCCGTGCGATTGCCTCGCGCTCGAGCTCCCGCCGGAGGTGGTGCTCGAAGCGCCTGAGCTGCTCGCGCGGCAGCCCTCGGCGGCGCGGGTCCTCCGGGGGCAGCTGCGGCCGTGGTTCTGTCCTCAGGCCGAGTGCCCGACGGATCCGTTGCACGTCGACGCCGACGACGCCCGAGCCCTCCCCCGCGAGGGCGGCGATCGCCAGCCGGGCCAGGTCGCGCAGCGTGCCTTCGGTGCCGTCCGCCAGCGCCGCGGCGATCTGGCGCCGCAGCGCATCGAGACCGAAGCGGGCGCTTCCGTCGCCGTCTCGGCGGCCTCCATCCGGCTCCCGTCGAGCCGCCTCGGCTTCGGTGGCGCGGAAGAAGAAACGGTCAAAAACCAGGTCGAAGGTCAGTCGATCCTCGGGAGATTTCGCCAGCGTGGCGCCAAGCGCCTCGCGGAAGTCAGCCTGCGCGCGCCAGGACACGTGACGCAGCGCGGCGAAAGCGTCGAGCATCTCGGAGGTCCCGACCGCGACGCCCTCCCCGCGCAGGTCCTCCGCGAAAGCGAGCAGCTGGGCGTCGAAGCTCGGCGAACCGAGCTCCGGCAAGCCGCCATAGATTGCGCCAGTCATTGATCGGATGCGCCCGCGTTCATGCGCTTGAGGCGGGCTCCAGCACGACGCCCACCCGCTCGGCGACCGTGTCGAGGTCGGTGCGGTGCTTGACGATCACACTCATCGTCTCGCGCAACAGCCGCTCATCGATCTCATTCGCCCCCAGCAGGACGAGCGAGCGCGCCCAGTCGATCGACTCCGCGATGCTCGGGGGCTTCTTCAGGTCGAGCTGGCGCACGTGCTGGACGACCTCGACGAGCCGGCGAGCCACCACCTCCGTGAGATCGGGACAGTGGAGCCGCACGATCTCGAGCTCGTGCTCGAGAGTCGGGTAGTCGAGCCACAGATACAGACACCGTCGCTTGAGGGCCTCGGTGAGCTCGCGGGTGTTGTTCGAGGTGAGCACCACGACCGGGTGCGTCTTGGCCTCGATGCGGCCGAGCTCGGGGATCGAGATCTGGAAATCCGAGAGCAGTTCGAGCAGCATCGCCTCGAACTCCTGATCGGTCTTGTCGATCTCGTCGATCAACAGCACCACGGGCCGCTCGGCGACGATCGCGCTCAGCAGCGGCCGCTCTAAAAGGAACTCCTCGCCGAAGATGTCCTCGTGTACCTGATCCCAGCCCGCGCCGTCGGATTCCGCCTGAATCCTCAAAAGCTGCTTGCGGTAGTTCCATTCGTAAAGTGCCTTGGCCTCGTCGAGGCCCTCGTAGCATTGGAGCCGCACCAGGCGTCGGTTGAGATAGCGAGCCAGAGCCTTGGCGAGCTCGGTCTTTCCAACCCCGGCGGGCCCCTCTACCAGCACCGGCTTGGCGAGCTTGGTGGCGAGGAAGGAGACGAGCGAGATGGAGGACTCCGCGAGATAGCCGGTCGCGCGCAGACCTGCTGACACATCCTCGGCGGACGCGGGCAGCAAGGCGGGCGGTCGCGGAGCAGCGCGCAAGGTCAAGCCCAAATATAGGCTTCCCCAGGCGACGTTCCCGCTCGCAGGCACGGGCAAAAGCCGCATCACGGCCGCACCTGGACCGCCGTGGCGGCCCACTTGCACCGGCGTGCGGACCGCGATGCGGGTGCTAGATTCGCGGCGCGTGCTGGTCTTTGCACCACTCAGAAAGCGGCTCGCGCGGTCGCTCACAGTCGCCGCACTGGCCGCAGTGCTGATCGCCGCGTGCGGCGCAAGCGGCGGGAATACCTCCGGCCAGGCGACGGCGCTGCTGCGCGAAACCTTCGGCGGCTCCCACCCTGTCAACAGCGGTGTTCTCCACCTCGAGCTGGCCGTCAAGCCCTCGGGCTCGCAGACGCTCAACGGGCCCATCGCGCTGCGCTTCGGGGGTCCGTTTCAGGGCCTCGGCAACGGGCGCCCGCCCCGGTCTGATTTCACCATCACCCTCAGCGCGCTCGGGAGAACCGGCTCGCTGGGCGTGCTCTCGACCGGGACCAAGGGTTACGTGACCCTCGACGGCACCGCCTACCAGCTTCCGGCCGCCACCTTCCGGCGGCTCGAAGCGAGCTTGTCTGGGCTGACCAGCTCGTCGCGGTCAAGGTCCAGCTCGGGGCTGCTGGGGAAGCTCGGCGTCAGCCCGCTCAGGTGGCTGAACAACCCGACCGTGGTCGGCACCCAGACGATCGACGGCGCGAACACGACCCACATCTATGCGGGGATCAACGTCGCCAAGCTGCTTGTGGACCTCAACGCGGTCCTCCACAGGACCTCGTCGCTGGGGATCTCCGGCGCGAACCGGGTGACGTCGGGGATCTCGAGCTCGGCGCGCGCCCGAATCGCGCGCAACGTGCACAACCCCACGATCGATGTATGGACCGGCAGCACAGACCACACCCTGCGCCGGCTCGACGTCAACCTCGGCCTGCCGGTAAGCGGCTCCTCCTCGACGCTGCTCGGCGGGGTGCGAGCGGCGCAGCTCGCGCTGGTGATGCAGTACAGCCATATCAACCAGCCCCAGACCATCACGGCGCCGGCCTCGTCGAAGCCGTTCAGCCAGTTTGCATCGAAGCTCCAGGAACTTCTCCAGGGCCTCCAGGGCACGCTCGCCGGCGCGACGCTTTCTAACGGGAGCGGATCGTCCGGCGGGACCACGAGTGGCCAGCTTCAGCGCTACAGCCAATGCATCCAGTCAGCCGGAGGGGACGTCGCCAAGATGCAGCGCTGCGCCGGCATCTTGAACGGCGGTTAGAAGCTCGCGGGCCCGCAGCAGCCCTCGCCGTGGGCGGACGCGGGACCGCTATTCGCTCCCTACCTCTTGCTCGTCCTCTTCGAGCATGTCGGCTTCCTCGTCGGCATCTGGTGCGCTGGCGTGGTAGTCGACCTGGAAGGTCTCCAGCAATTCGTCGCGGCGATCCTCGTCGATGGGCACCTCGTCTGAGATCTGGACCCAATCGGCGCCCTCGAACTCCTCCATGTTGAAGATCTCCGCGTCCAGCTCGGGAGAGTCGTCGACCACCACAAGGATTTCCGTCTGCGGGTTGAAGTAGGTACCGGGCCGGTTCAGCAGTTCGTCCAACTGGATTTGGCGCGCATCCGCCATGTCGCTAAGCCTCCGGGAGCGTGGTCAGCTCCGCACCCAGCGCCGCCAGGATTCCCAGCCCACACACGACGAATAACACCGGTTTGAACGCACCCGGGACGTTCATGGATTAAGTATGCCTTCCGCGGGCGGATCAGTGGTGCCCAGGACGGTCGCTGTGTCGCGCAGGGCCGCAAAGACGCTAGTCTAAGTCCATTGACTGACTAGTCAATCGACCGCGCGCCTCGGCGGCGGCGCGCCAGAGAAGCCGCGAAGGAGAAACCAAGTGGTCGATTTCACGCTCACCGAGGAGCAGCAGAGCATCCGCGAGCTGGCTCACGAGTTCGCCGAGAAGGAGATCCGACCGGTTGCATGGGAGTACGACCGAGACGGGACCTGGCCCCAGCAGATCATCGAGAAGGCTTGGGAGCTCGGCCTGCTCAACGGCTTCCTTCCATCCGAATACGGCGGCCCCGGGCTGGCCGTCTTCGACGGCGTGCTGGTTGGCGAGGAGATCGCCTGGGGCTGCTCGGGCATCGGCACGTCGCTGTCGTGCAACAAGCTCGCGAGCACGCCGATCATGCTGGCGGCCTCGGAGCGGCTGAAGAAGGACTACCTCGGGCGCTTGAGCGAGGCCCCCCTGCTCGCGTCCTTCTGCCTCACCGAGCCGGACGCCGGCTCGGACGTCTCGGGGATGAAAACGACGGCCGTGCGCAAGTGCGACAAGTGGGTGCTCAACGGCACCAAGACGTTCATCACCAACGGTGAGTACGCCAACTGGTACACGGTCTACGCCAAGACCGACAGGGAGGCCGGCCATCGCGGCATCTCCTGCTTCATCGTCCCCCGGGACGCCGGCGTGACGGTCGACAAGCACGAGGACAAGATGGGTCAGCGGGCGTCGAACACGGCCACGGTCAGCTTCAACGACGTCGAGATCCCGCTCGACCATCTCGTCGGCGAGGAGAACCGGGGCTTCAAGATCGCGATGATGACGCTGGACCACACGCGGCCTGGGGTGGCAGGGATGGCCACCGGCGTGGCGCGGGCGGCGCTCGAGTTCGCTGTCGACTACTCCAAGGAGCGAGTCCAATTCGGCGTACCGATCGCGATGCACCAGGCGATCCAGTTCATGATCGCCGACATGGCAACCAAGGTGCACCTCGCGCGGCTGGCCACCTGGCAGTCGGCCGTGCTGATCGATCAGGGCAAGCGCAACACAATCGAGTCCTCACACGCCAAGCGCTTCGCGGCCGACATCGCGATGGAAGTCACCACCGACGCCGTCCAGATATATGGTGGTTACGGCTTCATCAAGGACTATCCGGTCGAGAAGCTGATGCGGGACGCCAAGATCCTCCAGCTCTACGAGGGAACCGCTCAGATCCAGCGGCTCGTGATCGCGCGCGAGGTGCTTTTGCCACGGCGCGTCGATCAACCCGCACCGGCGGCGGCGTAGCACGTCGATGCGCCGCCGCGCGCGACAGGTCCGCGCCCTCTATCGCAAGCACTTCGCCGACTACCGCAAGGAGCGCCAGCTTCTGAGCTCCGCATCCTTCTTCGTCACATTCGCGACCGTGCGCGCGATCACGCACGCGATCCGGGCCGGCGTGGGTCCTTTCCGCAATGTGACGCCCGGAGGACGCCACATCCACCACATGACGTTCGGGATCCTCGGTCTGCTGCTGGTCGGCTACCTGTGGATGCTCGAGATCGGCACCGCCACCAACGACCGCCGCAGCTCGCGCCTGACCTCGGCCACCTATGGAGCCGGCGCCGCGTTGACGCTCGACGAATTCGCGCTCTGGCTGAACCTCCAGGATGTCTACTGGGCCAAGCAGGGGCGCGAGAGCATCGATGCCGTGGTCCTGTTCGGCTCCCTGCTTTCGATGGGCCTGATCGGAAAGGATTTCTTGCGCGAGCTGGCGAAGCTCGGCAGAGGCATCGAGGAGCAGTAGCCCCCAAGCGCGCCCGCGGGCCTACTCGGTGACGCTGAACTCCCAGATCGCGATGCCGAGCATGAGCAGGCCGAGGGCGAAGATCACCGCGACCTCCACCAGGCTGGGCACCCGCCAGCCCCACCAGGTCACGCCCGAGTCGAGCGCGTGGCGCGCGAGCGGCGGGATCGTCAGGTGCGCGAACACCAGCCGCCGCATCGGGTCGACCGCGTAGGTCAGCGGGTCGACCCGGTTCAGCACGGTCAACCAGCCGGGCAGCCCCGACGGCGGGAACAGCGCGCCGGCGAGGAAGAACATGGGCGTGATGATCATCTGCATCACGCCCATGAATGACTGCATCTGCTTGATCCGAATCGCGATCATCACGCCAAAGGCCGTGATCGTGAAGGCGAGGAGCAGTTGCAGCCCGAACACGCCGAGGATCAGGAGCGGGTCGTAGGGAACGTTCACCAGACCGGCGAGCGCGAGCACGATCACGCCCTGAAACCCGGCCACCGTCGCGCCGCCAAGGCACTTGCCGATCACGATCGAGCTGCGCCGCACGGGCGCGACCATCATCTCGCGCAGGAAGCCGAACTCCCGGTCCCACACGATCGACGCCGCCTGAAACATCGCGATGAACATCACCGAGATGCAGAGAATCCCCGGATACAGGAACGTTCTCAGGCTCACGCCGTGGGTGCCCGCGCTGGCCAGCCGCTGTAAGCCGGACCCGAGCACGAACAGGAATAGGAGGGGCTGTACGAGCGAGGTGACGATCCGCAGCCGGTCTGAGGCGAAGCGGATCAGCTCGCGCCGCCACACGATCCGGATCGCCCGCAGCTCCGAGAAGACGGTGCGGCGCGGGACGCTGACCTTGACGACCGGGACGGCGCCCGGAGCGGTTTCGACCGGCGCCTGGGGCGGACCGGTCGGGGCGGTCGTGCTCATCGGCGCATCCCGCTCATCACCTGCATCATCACCCGGTTGCGATGCTTGGCGTGGTCCTCCTCCGCGTCGCGAATGGTCGAGCCGGTGAAGGACATGAACACGTCGTCGAGTGTGGGGCGGGAGACGTGGACCGAGCGGATGCTGACGCCCAGCTCCGCGAACAGCCGCGGCACAAACTCCTCGCCCGCGGCGACTCCGAACGTGAGCGCCCCCTCCGAGACGCGGCCCTCGATCCCGAACCGTTGCTCCAGCGCGACGATGGCCGCACTGTCGTCGGCGGTGTGAATCGTGACGCGATCGGTCCCCACTTCTGCCTTCAGCGTTTCGGGAGCATCCAGCGCGACGATCTCGCCGTGGTCCATAATCGCGATCCGCTCGCACCACTCGGCCTCGTCCATATAGTGCGTGGTCATGAAGATCGTGATCTCCTCCTGCTCCTTGAGCTGACGGATATAGCTCCAGATCGAGCGCCGGGTCTGTGGGTCAAGCCCGATCGTGGGCTCGTCGAGGAACAGCACACGAGGCGAATGCATCAGCCCCCGCGCGATCTCGAGCCGGCGCCGCATGCCGCCCGAGAAAGTCATCACCTTGGTGTCGCGGCGCTCCCACAGCCCCACCATGCGAAGCACCTGCTCCATCCGCGGCTTCACCAGGTCCGACCGCACGCCATAGAGCTCGGCGTGCAGCTTGAGGTTCTGGGCGCCGGTGAGGTAGCTGTCGAGCGTGGGGTCCTGGAACACCAGCCCAATGTTTCGCCGCACGTCGTCGCGCTCGCGCACCACGTCGTGTCCCGCGACCGTGGCCCACCCGCTCGTCGGTTTGGTGAGCGTGCAGAGCATGTTGATGGTGGTCGTCTTCCCGGCCCCGTTGGGGCCGAGAAACCCGAAAACCTCGCCCGGCGCGACATCGAAGTCGACGCCGCGCACTGCGTGGACCTCCCCGTAGTCCTTGGCCAAGGCGTGGACGGCGATCGCCGGTCGTGCGTCGTTGCCGTCGGTGGGCGAAATCATTCGCGTCACAAATAATACGCTGTCTGAGGGTTGCCGAAGCTCGCGGGAGAGGCCCAGGACATCTGGCGCTCTTTAGTGAAAATTACTCGCCATGCGAGTGGTCCAAGCCGCGGGCGATTTCCCCGGAGCGGTGCACGAGGCGGCGGCGGTCTGGTACGACGTCGAGCGCTGGCCGCGGTGGGTGGCCGGGCTCGCCTACGTGCACAGCGCAAGCGAGGCCTGGCCGGAGGCCGGGCAGGTGCGCTGGGAGTCGGGGCCCGCCGGCCGCGGAGTGGTGGTCGAGCGGGTGGTCAGCTTCGAGCCCCTGGTTGGCCAGACGGTCGAGGTCGAGGACGACTCCATCAGGGGAAGGCAGACGGTCGCCTTCGTGCCACGGAACGGAGACGTCGCGGTGACGCTGCGCCTCGCCTATGAGCTCAAGCGCCGCTCGCCGCTGCTGGCGCTTGTCGATCTGCTCTTCATCCGCCGCGCGATGACCCAGTCGCTCGAGCAAACGCTGTCGCGGTTCGGCGCCGAGCTCCAGGCATCCCGCCGGCCAAGCGTCAGGTAGCGTAGAGCGATGTTCGTGTCCAAGGCCGCGGTGGTTGGTGCCGGCACCATGGGCGGCGAGATCGCACAGGCGATCGCGAACGCGGACATCCCCGTGGTCCTAAAGGACATCGAGCAGCGGTACGTCGAGCGGGGAATTCAGAGGGCCCGTTCGCTATGGCGCAGCCGCGTCGAGGCGGGCGAGATGAACCTGACGGGCGAGTCGATCTCCGCCCAGACCGCCTACGAGCTGGGCCTCGCTCACCGCGTCGTCAGGGATCACGAGCTGCTCGACACGGCGCTTCTGTGGGCACGGAGGCTCGCCGGTCAGGCGCCGCTGGCGGTGCAGCAGATCAAGCGTGTCTCGGCCGCCCAAGGACTCGATGCCGGGATCGAGGCCGAGCAGGAGGCATTCGCCGAGGTGTTCGGCTCCAAGGACGCCCGCGAAGGGATCGGGGCGTTCCTCGAGAAGCGGACAGCTCGCTTCAGTGGACGATGACGACCGCCGTCCGGCGCCGCGGCCCTGTGGGCCATCTGGCCAGGTTGATCCTCGCCTCGGGCAGGACGGTCGCGCTGACCGGCGCAGGGATCTCGGTGCCCTCGGGGATTCCCGACTTCCGCTCGCCGAAAACCGGCCTCTGGGAGCGCGTCGATCCGATGGAAGTGGCGCACATCGACGTCTTCCGCCGCGAGCCCGAACGGTTCTGGGGCTTCTACGGCGCCCGTTTCGAGGCTCTCCGCGACAAGCAGCCCAACAGGGCACACGAGCTGCTCGCCCTGCTCGAGCAGGTAGGCCTCTTGCGCGCGGTGATCACGCAGAACATCGACGGCCTTCACGGCCGCGCGGGCACGCGCGAGCTGGTCGAGGTCCACGGGACCATCGCCCACTCTTCCTGCCAGCGGTGCGGGGCGTCACATCCGCTCCATCAGGTGCGCACGCGCCAGGCCGCCGATCCGCGGGGCGTCCCTCGGTGTGACTGCGGCCGGCCGCTCAAGCCCGACGTCGTGCTGTTCGGCGAGTACCTCCCCGTGAGGGCGCTCGAGCGCGCGCAGCGATTGGCCGAGGAAGCCGAGCTGATGTTGTGCATCGGCTCCTCGCTCGAGGTCTACCCGGTCGCCGAGCTCCCCTTGCGAACGCTGGCCCGGGGCGGCCAGATCGCGATCCTCACGCGCGGGCCGACCCCGCTCGACCAGCGCGCCGCCGTGCGGCTCGACGGCGACGTCGTAGATGAGCTCGAGGCGCTGGTCGCCGAGCTCGAGCTATGCGCCGGCCAATGAGGACCTCGACTACTCGGTCACAGGCGGCGGATACACCTCTTCGACGTACTTATCGACCTTGCGCTCGGGCAGCCGGAGGTGGATCGCCGCGTAGTAGATCGCCAGGCTGAAAGCCGCGACCACGGCCAAATCCACGTAGAACGGAATGTCGAAGTTGGGGCCGACGAGAACCGTCTTGAAGACCCCGACGCCGTCGAGGATTCCCCCCGCCGGGGTGGGGAACTGACCGAAGTACGAGATCAATCCCATCCCGATCAGGTAAGGGAAGATCCACCAGGCCGCCTTCCAGTCGATCTCGGGCCGGTTGGGGTTGAGATGGAGTGCGTACGAAAGCGCCATCAGCGCATAGCCGATGAGCATCGCGATCATCAGCGTCGAGTAGATCTGCCAGCCGGTCCAGTAGACGACCAGGTTCGCAGCAATGAATCCCAGCGGCGCCAGCACCGGTGCCCACGGCAACCGGTAGATGCGCGGAAGGTCGGCCTTCGTTTTGCGCAGCGCCCCCAACGCCAGAGGCGCGCCCGCATACATCAGCACCGAGGCATCGGTCACGACGCCGACGAGCTTCGCCCAGCTCGGGAACGGCAGCAGGAACAGCAGGCCGATGATCGCGCAGACGATCAGCCCGAACACCGGCACCCGCGTGCGGCTGTCGGTCTTCTCGAACGCACTGGGGACAGAGCCGTTCTTGCTCAGCCCGAAGCTCAACCGCGAGGATGACGTCAGGTAGATCAGCCCGGTGCCGCTGGGGGAGACTACAGCATCGATCCGCAACAGCGTGGCGAGCCAGGCGATACCGGCGAGGGTGGCGACGGTCCAGAACGGCCCCTTGTTGACGTTCACCACCTGCGGGTTGGTGTTGGTCGCTCCCATGTTGAGCCAGCCATGCTGCGAGGCCAACAGGCTTGGCTTCATCGCGCCGATGAAGGCGACCTGGACGAGAATGTAGATGATCGCGCCAAGGATCATCGAGCCGATGACCGCACGGGCGAGGTCGCGCTTGGGGTTCGCGGCCTCGCCGCCGAGCTGAACTGCCTGTTCGAAGCCCAGCAGCGCGAACACGATCCCGGCCGGCAGCGTCAACAGAATCGGCTTTACCACGTCGCCCTTGACCGGGAAGAAGCCACCGGCGGCATGGCCAAAGTTTTGGCTGTGGAAGTTGCTGACCATCAACACGATGATCACCAGGATCGGAATGAGCACCTTCCACCACGTGGCGGCGTTGTTGACCCGCGCCAGCCAACGGATGCCAATCAGGTTGATGGCGACAAAGATCGCCATCAGCACGACCGCGGCGATGATGCCGGTCCCGCTGAGGGTCCCCTTACCCGAGTTGTACCAGCCGTGCGCGAAGCTCGCGAGCGACAGGTACTGGATCGCGGCCAGCACCTCGATCGGCGCCACCGTGGCCGCCTGTAGATAGGACATCCAGCCGAACGTTGCCCCGGCGAAGCTGCCGAAGGCGTAGTGCGGAAAGCGGCTGGTGCCACCGCTGACCGGGAAGAGCGGGCCCAGTTCGGCGTGGATTAGGGCCAGCAGCAGAATGATCACCGAGCCCAGTCCCCAGCCGATGATCGCCGAGGGACCGGCGATCGCGGCGGCCGTCAGCGCACCGAACAGCCAGCCGGACCCGATGATCGAGCCCTCTGACGCCCACAACAGTCCTAGGAATCCAACTCCTCGGTCCAGGCGATCGGCTTCCAGAACTGGTTCTGCCGCCTGCTGCGCCGCCGAGACTCCTGTCGACATCGGCTTCCCCTCCTCGAGTGGACGATGGTTGGGGCGCCGATCATACCTCGCCGGGCGGCGGCCGTGAACATCTCCGGTCGCGCAAAGTCTGGCCCCGGGGCCCGGCGGAGACCCCGCCGAAGGTGGTCTCCGCCGCTCTTTCTAGCTACCGGGGCTGCGCCGGAAAAGCGACTCGAGCTCGTCGATCTGGCTCCGCGCGGGTTCGCGGACCCTGAGCTCCTCCAAGGGCATCCCCAGCCTGATCTCGAGCATGCGCCGCTGCGCGTAATCCATGTCCCTCCAGGCGCGCTTGAACCCTCGGGCCATGCGAATCGCGCGAGACTTGGTGGTGGTCATGTCTGCCTCCTTGTCTGGAAAGTTGCGTCTCTTCTGACCTGTCGACCATTCTTGGCTAAGCCGCCTCCGGATACATCGGGAGATCTGGCCGAATCTCCTTATGGGGCCACTTAGCGAGTGAGCGGGAACGCTTACCTATGCCTGTGCCAGCGCCCTGGCCCTGAGTGCCGCCTCGATGCGGCCAAGCGTGAAGGCGACGGTCTCCCGGTCGGGTGGCTCAAGCGGTCCAGCGAGAGCCGACTGGGCGGCACCGGCAACCGCTTCGCGCTGCGCGCGCAGCTCGTCCAACCTCTGGGACATCGTGGCCGCGACCGGGTCGAGCTGCAGCTCGGCAAGCGCCGCGTCGAGCGCCACCTGCAGCTGCAATGCTGCTTCCCGCTCGCGACCCTGGTCGAGGTCGACTCGCGCCCTCAGCGCGAGCTCTTCGCTCACGAGTAGCGGCTCGCGGCCGCCCAGCACCGCGGCCAGGCGGGCCTGCGGCTGGAGGGCGCTGGCGCGACGTTGCCGCCTGCTGGCCGCGATCAACTCTCGTGCCTGCGTCCAGTGCCCATCCGCGACCTGCTCGCCAGCGCCGAACCCGAGCCGCGCGACCAGCGCGTGGCGGCGGCCGACCGGACGGAGATAGGGGTCGGCGCTGACCAACCTGAAAGCGTGCAGCGCGCTGTTGAGCACCGCGATGCCGGCCTCCAGGTCGGGCTCACCGGCCCGGGCCAGCCACCGCCCGGCCTCGTCTTCGTCAGGGAAGGGCCTGCCCACGTCAATCACCGTTGCCCGGCCAGTCGGCACCGGCGCGGGGTCCGGCTCGGGCGCAGCCCTGCGCTTTGGGCGCCCGCGGAGCAGGCGCCGGCGCTCGGGGGCCGCAAGGGTCGCGAACACGAGCACGTGAGTGGGCTCAGCGCGCTCGGAGTCATCTGGCCTGCGCAGTAAGTAGCGGCCGTCTGGCGGTCCCAGCGGCCACGGATACTCGACCTGTGCGAAGCGAAATAGCCGCGGTCCTGCGCTCACGGCCAACGCGATCCCCGAACCCGAGAGAGACGAGCGTTGATCCGAAGCCCGCTCGACAAAGCACCTCGCCATACAGCTACAGTTGCCCCGATGGATGCGGACAAGCCCCTACACGAGCGGGTCGTCAGCCAGGGCGAGGAAGCGATTGGCAAGCTCGCACAGGAACTGCTCGAAAGCTCCGTGGTAACGGGCGCGCTGTCCGCGGCATTCGAGACCAGGGAGCGGGCGATGCGAGCCCAGGAACTCGCTCTCTCCGCGCTCAACCTTCCCTCCGCCGGCGATCTCGGTCGCATCACCCGGCGCCTGCGCAACGTCTCCCAGCGGCTCGAGGCCGTCGAGGACGGGCTCGACCGCCTCGAGCAGCGGACCGATAGGTTGGACCAACTTGGCGAAAGCGAGCGCGGTATACCCACGGTCGAGGTGCGCCTGGACGCCCTGGAGGCTGCGCTCGCACGGGTCGAGTCCGCGCTGGCCACCGACAAGCCCCTCGGCTCCCAGCCGTAGCGCTCAACCAGGACCGTCTCCCGTCAGCGCGAAGGCGCGCGTCGTGAGCTCGCCCATGCGGCGTTCCGCGGCTCTCAGACCGTCCTTGGTGATGCGCACCCGCCGGCGCCCCAGCAGATCCGACACCACCAGGACCCCGGCCGCTGTCAGCCGGAGCCTGGCCGCGAGCGCGAACACTGTCGCGCACTCCATCTCGACCGCCACCACGCCAGCCTCGCGCCAAGCCTGCTCGCGTCCCGCGTTGGGGTCGTAGAAAAGGTCGCTGGAGACTACGGTCTGCGCAGCAGGGGCTCCTGCTCGAGCGAAGGCGCGCAGCAGCCCAGGATCGGCCTGCACGCGCTCGCCTGCCCCGAGCGCACGGCTGGTGCCATCGGCGGCCACGGCCTGGCCGACGAGCACGAGCTGGCCAAGCTCAAGCGAGACGTCAAGCGCCCCGCAGGTCCCCACGCGCACGATGCTCCGCGCTCCAAGCTGGGCTAATTCGGAAACCACGATCGCCGCGCTGGGGCCTCCCATGCCGCTGCTCTGGATTGTCAGTTGCGTTCCGTCGGGAGCCGTTCCGGTATAGCCCCAGAGTCCGCGGTTGTGGTTGAACATCCGGGGTCGGTCAAGCAGGGTCTGCGCGAGCATCAGCGCTCGACCGGGATCACCAGGTAGCAGTACTCGCGCCGCGAGAGGCGCAGTCGGATGGATGTGAATTGGCGAGGTCAGCGATGGCCTTATCGGGCTCACGGCGGACAATTGCCATTGACAGGGAGCTCACTGCGGAGTAGACCTCACAGGGCAGACATATGGCAACAGGCCGGAGCGTGTGCGTATAGCCGGCCGCGCCGGTTCACCAGCGCGATGTCGTCGGATTAACGCTCGCGAGGCGCCGCCGCCGGGCGACGAGCGCCAACGGCCGACGGAGCGGGCCGTGACGCCCGCGGGCGGCGGGGCTCCAGCTGGAACCCCGCCGCCTAACTGCTCAGCCCATGCCAGGGGACGCCGCAAAGGCGCAATGATGCACGAAGAACTGGCCGACGAGCCGGACGACGTACTTCGATTGGTCGCGGCGGAGGGTTTGCTCGCTCCCGGTCGCCGCGTCCTCGTGATGCTCTCCGGCGGCCGCGACTCAGTCTGCCTGCTAGACGTGGCGGTCCGGGTGGCCGGCCGGGGGTCGGTGAGCGCGCTGCACGTCAACTATGGCCTGCGCCCGGGCAGTGATGAGGACCAGCGTCACTGCGAGCGGCTGTGTGAACGGTTGGGGGTCGAGCTCGCGGTGAAGCGGGCGCCCGCAGAGCACAAGGGCAACCTCCAGGCGTGGGCGCGCCAGCTCCGCTATCGGGCTGCCGGCGACCTGGCCCGCACTCTCGACGCCGATATCGCCGTGGGCCACACCGCCACGGACCAGGTTGAGACGATTCTGTACCGGCTCGCCTCCTCGCCCAGCCGCCGGGCCCTGCTCGGTATGCGCGCGCGCGACCGGCTCGGCGAGGATCGCCACCGGTGGCTGGTGCGGCCGCTGCTGAACGTCACCCGGTCCGAGACCGCCACGTATTGCCGCACCCACGGACTGGTGTGGCGGGAGGACGAAACCAACGAACAGGAGCAGTTCGCCCGTAGCCGGATCCGCGCCGCGCTCGTGCCGGCGCTGCGCGCGATCCATCCCGCCGCCGAGCGCAACGTGCTCGCGCTGGCGCAAATCCTCCGCGCGGAAGCTGATGTGCTGGACGAGCTGGTCGCTGACGTCCTGGCCGGCACTGCGGACGTCCCGCTCGCGCGCCTGCGATCCCTTCCTCCCGCGCTCGCGCGTCTGGTCGTCCAGCGCCTGGCCGACGACGCGGCCGGGGAGCCTGCGCCGGGTACCGCCCGCCGGCTCAAGGAACTGCTCTCGCTGCCGGAGCGCGGCAAGGCGGCGATCGACCTCCCTCACGGCGTAAGAGCCCTCGCCGAGGAGGGATCGCTCCGCTTCATCAGGCGGCCCTAGGGCCCATACACTCACCGCCGTAATGGACGCCGACGACGCGATCGGGGAGATCCTCGTCTCAGCGGAGGATCTCGAGCGCCGCGTTTGCGAGCTGGCAGCCGAGGTCTCGCGCGACTATGCCGGCAAGGACCTGGTGCTCGTGGGCGTGCTCAAGGGCGCGGTCTTTTTCCTCTCGGACCTGATGCGGGCGCTGGAAGTGCCGGTTGAGCTCGACTTTATGGCCGTGGCCTCGTACGGCTCGGCGACGAAGTCGAGCGGCGTGGTGCGGATCCTCAAGGACCTCGACGCGGCGATCGAGGGCAGGGACGTGCTGATCGTCGAGGACATCGTGGATTCCGGACTGACGCTCCAGTACCTGTTGCGCAATCTAGGCGCCCGGAACCCGCGCTCGCTGGAGGTCTGCGCCCTCCTGATCAAGCCCGAACGCCGCAAAGTGGAGCTGCGCACGCGGTACGTGGGGTTCGAGATCCCCAATCGCTTCGCGATCGGGTACGGGCTCGACCACCGCGAGCGCTACCGCAACCTGCGATACGTGGCGGCGCTGAAGCAGTGAGATCGGCCTGTGCGCCGGCCCTTAGCGGGCGTGTGAATTGCGCGCTACATCGTCTTCGCGCGGACAAACTGGACTGCTACGCTTGGCTATTCCCGGTTTGACCGCAGCGTGCCGGAGGCACGATTTGCCGCTATGAGCAGGTTCTTTAAGAGCGCCGCCTTCCCGATTTTAATCGTCGTGGTGCTCGCGTTCTTCGCCCAGAAACTGATCGGTTCCTCGGCGCATGAGCCGCGCTTCACCTATGGCGACCTGATCCAGGGACTGCATCAGAACCAGATCCGCAGCCTCTCGGTCCACGAGAGCGACAACATCGTAAACCTCACCACGAAGCAGGGCCAGCACTTCACAGTGGGCTATGCGGACGCGGGACCGCTGCTGGCCGCGATCCAGGGCAGCGTCAAGCAGGGCGGGATGCAGGCCAGCGCCTTCGACGTCCAGGGCAGGTCGTCGAGCGCGTGGCTCGGGATCCTGACCTACATCCTGCCCGTGCTGATCTTCATCGGCTTCTGGATCTTCCTCATGAACCAAGTCCAAGGCGGTGGCTCGAAGGTGATGTCGTTCGGCAAGTCACGCGCCAAGCGGCTGTCGGTCGACTCGCCAAAGATCACGTTCCGGGATGTAGCCGGAGTCGACGAAGCCGTCGAGGAGCTGCACGAGATCAAGGAGTTCCTCGAAAATCCGAAGAAGTTCCAGGCGTTGGGCGCGCGGATCCCGAAGGGCGTGCTGCTGTACGGACCGCCCGGCACCGGAAAGACCCTGCTCGCGCGGGCCGTGGCCGGCGAAGCCGGGGTCCCCTTCTTCTCGATCTCCGGCTCAGACTTCGTCGAGATGTTCGTCGGCGTGGGGGCCTCGCGCGTGCGCGATCTGTTCGAGCAGGCCAAGCAGAACTCACCGTGCATCATCTTCATGGACGAGATCGACGCCGTCGGCCGCCACCGCGGCGCGGGCCTGGGCGGCGGTCACGACGAACGGGAGCAGACCCTCAACCAGCTGCTGGTCGAGATGGATGGGTTCGAGATGAAGGACAACATCATCTTGATCGCCGCCACCAACCGCCCCGACATTCTCGACCCGGCACTGCTCCGTCCCGGTCGCTTCGATCGCCAGATCGTGGTCGACCGGCCCGACCGGACCGGTCGCCGCAAGATCCTCGAGGTCCACACGCGCGGCAAGCCGCTTTCCCGTGAAATCGATATCGACGTGCTCGCCGGCCAGACGCCCGGCTTCACGGGGGCGGACCTCTCGAACCTGGTCAACGAGGCCGCCCTGCTGTCGGCGCGCAACGGCAAGCGCGAGATCACCCAGGACGAGCTCGAAGAGGGCATCATGCGGGTGATCGCGGGCCCGGAGAAGAAGACCCGCGTGATGTCGGACAAGGAGCGGAAGATCACCGCCTACCACGAGATGGGACACGCCATGGTGGGGCACTTCCTGCCCAACGCCGACCCGGTGCACAAGATCTCGGTGATCTCGCGCGGCCAGGCGCTGGGCTACACGATCGCGCTGCCGACCGAGGACAAGTTCCTCACCACGCGCGCCGAGCTTCTGGACACGATGGCCATGACGCTCGGCGGACGAGCGGCGGAGGAGCTCATATTCGGCGAGATCACCACGGGCGCGGCCAACGACCTGGAGAAGGTCACGCAGACGGCCAAGCAGATGGTCATGCGCTACGGCATGTCGGAGAAACTGGGCCCGCGCGTTTTCGGGCACGAGCACAGTCAGCCCTTCCTCGGTCGCGAGTTCTCGGCCGAGCCCGACTACTCAGACGAGATCGCGCGCGAGATCGACGACGAGATCCGCCGGATCGTCGAGTCCGCTCACGTGCAGGCCAAGAGCATCCTCACCGAACACCGCACGGCGCTCGCAAAGCTCTCGGAGATCCTCGTCAAGCGGGAGACGATCGAGCGCGAGCAGTTCGAGGCGCTGCTCGACGGCCGGACGGAGGAAGAGGTCTTCGGCGCCGAGGCGCCGCCGCCTCCCGAGGTTCCGATCGGGCCTTCGCCCGCCGAGCGACCCGGGCGCGCCGGGCTGCCGCCGCTGCCGCGACCGGGTCTGGCGGGCGGCACGGCCGAGTAGGTCCGACGGGGCCTCGCGGCACGCTGACGCGTCTTGCGCTTATCGCCACCCGGGTGTGGCTTCCCGTCGCCATCGCGGTGGCAGGGATCGTGGCGATCATTTTGGGGCGCGGTCGCACCGCCGAGGCCGCGACCGGCGTCGGGCTGCTGATCGTCGCGCTGATCGTGTGGATGGTCAATTGGCTGTTCCGACTTAGCCTTCAGAGCAACCGCGAGCGGGACGAGGAAGAGCGAGCGCGCGACTACTTCGCCCGTCACGGTCGCTGGCCCGACGAGAATCCAGAAGAGTGAGCGCCGGTACCCCGCCACGTGCCTCTGCGCTGCTGGCCTCCCCGGGCGTCGACTTCCTCGTGATGGGGGTGGTCAACGTGACTCCCGACTCCTTCTCCGATGGTGGCCGCTATCTCGATCCTCGAGCGGCTGTCGCGCACGGGCTCGAGCTCGAGCAGCAGCGGGCCTCGATCCTGGACATCGGAGGCGAGTCGACCCGCCCAGGCGCCCCGCCCGTGGAGGTCGAGGAGGAGCTCGAACGGGTCGTCCCCGTGATCGAGGGGCTGGCGGCGGCCGGCACACGCGCCCAGCTCTCGGTCGATACCGCCAAAGCTGCAGTCGCGGCGCGCGCGGTCAAGGCGGGCGCCACGTTCGTCAACGACGTCACCGCCCTGCGCGGAGACCCCGAGATGGTCGGCATCGTCGCTTCAAGCGCAGCCGACTGCTGCCTCATGCACATGCTCGGCGACCCCCGCACGATGCAGGACGACCCCCGATATGAAGACGTTGTAAGCGAGGTCAAGGCCTTCCTGGAGGAGCGGCTGGCGTTCGCCACTGCGCAGGGCATTCGCGAGGAGCGGATCATGCTCGACCCCGGGATTGGCTTCGGAAAGACCGTCGAGCACAATCTGGAGCTGCTGGCCCGAATCGACGAGCTGGCCGCACTGGGCCGTCCAGTGCTTGTCGGCAGCTCGCGCAAGTCATTCATCGGTCGCCTGACGGACCGGTCGGTCCGTGACCGCCTGGCAGGCACGATCTCCGCAAACGTCCTCGCCTACGCGGGCGGGGCCCGGATATTTCGCGTTCATGACGTCGCTGCCGCCCACGACGCGCTCGCCGTCGCGGCTGCTACGGTCCGCCGCCGATGGACGGCGACGACGAGCCAGGGGAGTTCGACGACGTAGACGAGCGGCGCGAGCGAACGCCCTCCGAACCCGAGGTCACGATCGAGATCAGCGGGCTGTCGCTGTTCACACACGTCGGCGTTACGGCCGCGGAGCGTGAGGTCGGGCAACGGCTGCTGCTCGACCTGCGTTTGGACCTCGAGGAAAGCGACGCCACGGTCACCGATCGGCTGGAGGACACCGTGGATTACGCGGAGGTCTGCGACACTGCCAACCTCGTCGCCCAGCAGCGCAGCTACAGGACGCTCGAGCGCCTTTGCACGGCGGTCGCGGACCGGCTGCTGGAGCGCTACGACGTCTATTCCGTATGGGTTAAGGCCGCCAAGCCCGAGCCCCCGTTGGCGCTCCCGGTCGAGGAGGTCTCGGTGGAGGTCTGGCGCGAGAGCGAGTGAGGGACGCCGCCTCCAGCGTCTCGGGTGCAAACCGGTTGCGGTGATCCGGCGCCGCCGCGGTTATCTGGGTCTCGGTTCTAACGTCGGGGACCGGCTGGCTCACCTGAAGGACGCTGTCGCCGCACTGCCCGGACATGGGGTCGAGGTCCTCGCCTCATCGTCGGTGTACGAGACAGAACCGGTCGGGCCGGTCGCCAAACAGCGGGATTTCCTCAACGCCTGCGTGCGGATCGTGACCGAGCTTGCCCCAGGGCAGCTGCTTCAGGCCTGCAAGGAAGTCGAGCGAGAGCTCGGCCGGCGAGCGACCGGCGTTCGCCATGGGCCCAGGGAAATCGACGTCGACGTACTGATTCTGGACGGCGTGGTTCACGCCTCGGGACGACTGACAGTTCCCCATCCCTCGGTGTTGGAGCGGCGGTTCGTACTCATACCGCTGCTGGAGTTGGATCCGTCCCTGACGCTGCCCGACGGCAGGGCGTTGGGCCCGGCTCTGGATGGCCTCCCGCCCGGACAGGAAGTGCGCCGGGCGGCGCCACCGCTGGTCTGAGCGCCGTTCGGGCACCGCTGGTGGCGTGAGGAACATAATCCGCACATGCTGCTGGTGGTTGACGTCGGCAACACCCAGACGCACTTCGGCGTCTTCGCAGATGGTGATGGCAGACTGGAGCACTGGCGCTTTGCCACGGTCCGGGAGTCCACTCGTGACGAGCTCGGAGCGGTGCTATCCAACCTGCTCGCGCTGCGCGGGCTGCGATTCGCCGACATCGACGGGACAATCGTGTCCTCGACCGTCCCACAGCTGTCCGACGAGTGGCGGGCGATGGCGCACCGCTACCTCGACCAGGAGATGCTGGTCGTGGGGCCCGCAATCCGCACCGGGATGGCGATCCGCGTCGACAACCCGCACGAGGTCGGCGCAGACAGGCTCGTCAATGCCGTGGCCGCCTACGACCGCGTCCAAGGGGCCTGCGTGATCGTCGACTTCGGGACGGCGATTACCTACGACGTCGTGTCTGCGACAGGCGAGTACCTCGGCGGGATCATCACCCCGGGGGCGGAGATCTCGATCGACGCGCTCTACGATCGCGCCGCGAAGCTGCCCAAGGTCGAGCTGGCTTGCCCGCGGTCGTTGATTGGGAAGTCGACGGTGGACGCGATCCGGAGCGGGATCGTCTACGGGTTCGCAAGCCAGGTCGACGGAATCGTCCGCCGCCTGCGCGACGAGCTCGGGGCGGATGTGACGGTGATCGCCACCGGCGGACTGGCCGCATTGTTGGTGCCCTTCGTCCGCGAAACGATCGAGGAAGTCGACGACCTGCTGACCTTGACCGGCCTGCGTCTGATCTGGGAGCGCAACGTCGCCGGCTACGGCTGACGCTGTTGCTCGATCCAGGACAGAATCGCGCGAGATTGGGTGATGACCGTCCCGTCGGAGAGCTTCAGCGCCGGCAGCTTGGTGTCGCCGGTCGCCGCCCGAAGCTCCTCGCGCGAACCCTTGCGCAGGAAGGGGAACGGGCTGCCGTGACCGGCGATCACCTTGTGGTACTCGATGCCGGCGGCGCGGAGCGCCTCCTGAACCCGCCGGCACGGATGCATCTTCGGCCCCCCGTCGTCGCCATGGCACACAAAAAGGGTCGGGGTCTCGTCCTCCATGTCGCTGCCAAAGGTTATTGGACTGGTGGCAGCGGTACGTCCGGACTTCGGGCCACCGAAGCTGCGAGGATCAGCAGGGCGCGGACCCGGCGGTCGTCTGGATTGGCAGCCGAGAGCCGCGCGTGGAGATCGAGCAGACCCAGCACCGCGGCGAACACGGGGGCGTCGTCGATGTCCGAAGGGATGTCGCACGCCAGCCGCGCGAGTGCCAGCATCTCCGCCCCATCGCCGCCTCGGAACAGCTCAATCACCGCCAGCAGCACGAATTGAGCCAGACGCTCGAGCAGCACGTGGGGCGCCTGCTCGCGCTCGCCCAGCGGCGGTCCGGCCGGCAGCAGCGCTTCGCCCGCGGCGAGCCTGAGCGCTTGGCCCGACGCAACCGACCGGATCTGGTCGCCCGAGAGCCCGGCCTGCAGCGCGAGCCGGAGCTGAAAGGACGACGACATCAGCGTGCTCCCGTACGGTGAGTCGGAGGCGAACACGACCTGCCCCGCCGGCACCAACGAGAACAGCGTGATCAGATCAGTCGGCATCCACCAGGCGGTGTCGAAGAGGAGGTTGGGATGGTCAGGCGCCGCCTCCCAGATCCATGACAGATCGCAGATCCCGGCGTGGGCCAGTATCAGGCGCGCCTCCGGGAACGCGCCAGCGAGCTCGACCGCGTGCACCCCAAGGGCCGGGATGCCGCGCCCGGCGTGGATCAGGACCGGGACGCGGCGCTCGTGGGCCAGCGCGACGAGGTCGCGCACGGCGGGGTGATCGAGCGTGAACTGCTCGGCACGCGGATGCAGCTTGATCCCGCGGGCCCCTGCATCGAGGCATCGCTCCGCCTCCGGGACCGGCCGCTGGTGAGGGTCTACGCGCGCGAACGGGACCAACGCGCCCCCTGAGTCGCGTGCGGCCGCAAGCACCATGTCGTTGGCGTTGCAGTAGCCGTCGGGCTCGTGCATCGGAAACACGAACGCTCCCCTCGCGTGCGCCAGCGTCAGGCCGGAAAGGAGCTCCTCGGGCCGCTGGCGCATCCCGTCGGGGTCGTTCTGTCCCAGGTGGGTGTGGGCATCGAACAGCTCGAGACCGGGGATGTGGTCGAGCACGACCTGGTTGAACGCGCTCAGCACTCCTGCGAGCTCGGCGGCGGTACGGTCGCTCGCCGGGCTCCGGGCGGCGTCGTCGGCGTGGGGCTCGCGCCCGATTTCGGTTTGCGCCTCCCGCGTGCTCATGCGTGATTCGTACCATGAAAGCGCTATGCCCACGCTTACGGATCCTTGGAAGCTGGGCGGGGTCTCGATCCCAAACAGGGTTGTGCTCGCCCCGCTGGCTGGAATCGGCAACTGGTTCGTCCGGCTTCAGGCCAAGCGCTATGGGGCGGGCCTGGTGGTCTCCGAGATGGTCTCAAGCTTCGCCGTCCACTACCGCAACGAGCGCACCTGCCGCGAGCTGCTGCGCATACATCCCGACGAGCACCCGGTCTCGATGCAGCTCTTTGGAGCAGATCCCGACGTGATGGCCTCGGCCGCGGAGCGGGTCGCGGCCGCCGGTGCCGACGTGCTCGATCTGAACATGGGCTGCCCAGTGCCGAAGGTCTGTAAGACAGGAGCGGGCGCGGCGCTGCTCGAGGACGAAGACCGCGCCCTGGAGGTGGCTCGGGCGGCCGCGAGGGGCAGCGGACTACCCGTGACGGTCAAGCTGCGTTCTGGCCTGCACGCCGGCGATCTGCGCGGTCTTCGCCTGGCGCGGGCACTCATGGAACGCGCCGACGTCGCCGGAGTCTCGATCCACCCCCGCCACGCCTCGCAGGGCCACCGGGGGGTGCCCAACTACGACCTCGTCCGCTCCCTGGTGGACGAGCTGCCCGTGCCCGTGCTGGTCTCGGGCGGTTTGCACACGGCCGAGCAGGTCCGCTGCGCGTTCGCTGCGACTGGCGCAGCCGCGGTGCTGCTCGCTCGAGGTTCGCTGGGTAATCCCTGGCTGTTCGCGCAGCTGGTTGAGGGGACCGACACACGACCCAGCGCCGAGCAGGTCCTAGCGGAACTCGACTGGGTTATCGAACGCGCCGTCGCGCACCTGGGCGCCGAGCGCGCCACGCGCTACCTGCGCAAGTTCTACCCCTGGTATCTCGAGCGCTTGCTCGAGGAGCGGATTTCAAGCGCGGAGGCTCCGCGCCTCCACGCGCGCAGGACGGAGGGCAAGCTTCTCGCCGCGCTTCAGACCGCGTCCACTTTTCACAGCGCTCGGGCCCTGATCCGGGAGGCGGTCGCACTCGACGGAGCCACTGAGCCGGCCCTGTTGGACGCCTGACACGCGCCGCCCGCTCGCCGGCGCCGGCCGTCAAGGCCAGGACCGCGAATCTCTATACTTCCGCGGCCACGCGGGCCGCGGAGGTGCTTCCAGGCGGCCCGCGGCCTTCCCGCCGTCCGAGCGGGCTTTTTTGTCCAAAGCCCCCGATACAGAGTCTGAAGAGCCATCTAATGCCCAAGGACGTCATTCTCACTCCCGAAGGACTGGCCAACCTGAAGTCCGAGCTCGAGCACCTGTCGACCACACGTCGCCGCGAGGTGGCCGCGAGGATCCGAGAGGCAAGAGAGTTTGGGGACATCGCCGAGAACGCTGAGTACGACGACGCCAAGAACGAGCAGGCGATGCTGGAAGCCAGGATCGCGCAGCTCGAAGAGCGACTTCGGTCGGCGACTGTCATAGACGCCTCCGACCTTGCCACCGACGTGGTCAGGGTCGGCTCGGTCGTCCACGTAAGGGAAAGCGGCAAGTCCACCAAGTACACAATCGTAGGTTCGGCCGAGGCCAAGCCTGCCGAGCTCAAGCTCTCGAACGAGTCGCCGATCGGAAAGGCCCTGCTCGGCCACAAGCGCGGGGAGGAAGTCACCTTCACCACGCCCAAGGGCGAGCGGCGGCTGAAGATAACCAAGATCGAAGCATCCAAGTAGGTGGGCGGGGAGCCCCCCGCCTCGGAGCTCCTCGCCGCGCGGCGGCGCAAACTTCAAGAGTTGCGCGCCGGGGGGATCGAGCCCTTCCCACACCAGTTCGCAGGCGTCGAGCCGATCGCGGGGGTGCGCGCCGCCCACGAGGCGTTGGCGCCCGGGGAGGAAAGCGTCTCGGAGCACCGGGTCGCGGGCCGCTTGGTGGCGCGCCGGGAGCAAGGCAGGATGGCCTTCCTGGACCTGGCTGATCGGACCGGCCGTATTCAGCTCCAGGCGCGGGTGAACGAGCTCGGAGACGAGGGACTGGCGTTGCTCTTGGGCCTCGACCTCGGCGACCTGATTGGCATCGATGGCACCACGTTCCGTTCCCGGCGCGGGGAGCTGACCTTGCGCATCGGGCAGTTTGCTCTGCTGGCTAAGTCACTCAGACCGCCGCCCGAAAAGCGCCACGGCCTGCAAGACGTGGAGACCCGCTTCCGCCACCGCGAGGACGATCTGGTCGCCAACGAACAGGTCCGGGAGCTGTTCCTCGGGCGTGCGCGGGTGATCTCCTCGGTAAGGCGGTTCCTCGATTCCGAGGGGTTCGTGGAGGTCGAGACGCCCGTGCTCCAGTCCATCTACGGTGGCGCCGCCGCGCGCCCCTTCACGACCCACTACAACGCGCTTGACCGCACCTTCTACCTGCGCATCGCCACCGAGCTGTACCTGAAGCGGCTGATCGTCGGGGGGCTCGAGCGGGTGTACGAGCTCGGTAAGGACTTCCGCAACGAGGGCATCGACAAGGTGCACAACCCCGAGTTCACGATGCTCGAGGCCTACCAGGCGTATGCGGACTACCTGGACATGGCGGCCCTCTGTGAGCACTCCGTCGCCTTCGCCGCCTCCGAGTCGGGATATGCCGGCTCGATCGACCTCTCCCCGCCCTGGCGACGGGAGACTCTGCGGGACGCCATTCATGCCCGCACGGGGGTGGACATTTTGCGCTTCCGCGACCGCGCCTCGCTTGCCGAGGAGATGCGCGCCCACGAAGTCCCGGCCCCGGAGGGCGACACCTGGCCGCAGCTAGTGGACCAGCTGCTCTCCAAGTACGTCGAGCCGCAACTGGTAAAGCCCACATTCCTACTCGACTATCCCGTGGAAATGTCTCCCTTCGCCAAGCAGCACAGAGTGCAGCCGGGGCTGGCGGAGCGCTTCGAGGCGTTCATCGGCGGCGTGGAGATCGCGAACGCGTTCACGGAGCTCAACGATCCCGACGAGCAGAGGCGGCGGTTTGAAGAGCAGCGCGCGCTCGCTGGTCTCGGCGACGTCGAGGCCCAGCCGTTTGACGAGGCGTTCCTGCAGGCCCTCGAGCTGGGTATGCCGCCCACGGGCGGGATCGGCGTGGGAATCGACCGGCTGGTGATGGTTCTCACCGGGATGCGGTCGATCCGCGAAGTCATTCTCTTCCCGGCCATGCGCGACTAGTCGGAGGCCGCTCGAATGTGACCGTGGCGGCCACTAGGCCGGCTGCCGGGATCGCTTCACGAACTCCTGTACCCTGGCCCGCCTGACCGGAGACCAGGTGCGTCGCGGAGGGCGAAAGGGAAAGTGATGAAGACCAAGGCCTCGCTCGCCATCGGGCTGGTAGCCATGGCCGCCGCCGGCTGCGGTGGCGGCGGGACGGCCAGCAACCAGCAAGGCGTACGCAGCACGTTCAATAAGGTGGTACACGAGCTGGCCGACCGAAACCCCGCCGCCTGCGAGCTGTTCTCTAAACGCTATGCAGTCGAGAACACCGGCCAGGCGAACTACCAGGCCGCGCTGGCCACGTGCCGCGCTCACACAAGCCAGCACAGCGTCTCGCTCCCCCCTGGACTGCGGATCGACCACGTCGAAGTCAAGGGCAACACGGCGACCTTGAAGGCATCAGCGCCGGGTCAAGGCAGCGGCATCTTCCACTTCGTCAAGGAATCCGGCCAGTGGAAGATCGACTCGGTGACGAGCCGGTGAGCGCGTACGCCACCTGGCAGCGCCGCGGGGACGGCGCCGGCTGACCCGGCGGGAGCCGCGACCCGGGTTGGTAGACTGGCCCATGGCCCGAGAACAGTCCCGGTCTCGCTGCGACATCGGCCTCAGGGCGGAGCATCGCGGCGAAGCCGGACCGTCGACGTCCCCGAATGACACCCTTCGTAACCGGGAAGCAATAGGTACCAGCGAGAGTCGTCTCTATCATCGTCGATGATTCATCCAAGACCCGCCTTTAGCCCACCGCAGCCATGTTCGAGCGATTCACAGAACGAGCCCGCCAGGTAGTAGTCCTCGCCCAGGAAGAGGCCAGGACACTCAAGCACAACTACATCGGTACCGAGCACATCCTGCTCGGGCTGCTCCGCGAGGAAGAGGGCCTGGCAGCCCGGGTGCTGGAGTCCCTCGACATCACCGTCGAGCGTGTCCGGGCCCAGGTGGTTCGGATAGTGGGTTCGGGCGAGGAGGTCACCTCCGGCCAGATTCCCTTCACCCCCCGGGCCAAGAAGGTCCTCGAGCTAGCCCTGCGCGAGGCGCTGAGTCTGGGCCACAACTACATCGGCACCGAGCACATCCTGCTCGGGCTGGTGCGCGAGAACGAGGGCGTGGCCGCGCGGATACTGCTTGATTTCGACGCCGACTCGGAAAAGATCCGCAACGAGGTCATCCGCATGCTGTCGGGGCCGGGGAGCCGTCAGCGGTCGGGCGCGGGGGCGGGCGCCGGAGCGGGCGTCTCCGAAGGGAAGAAGTCCTCGAAGCTGCTCGATCAGTTTGGCCGCAACCTGACCAAGCTCGCCGCCGAGAGCAAGCTCGACCCGGTGGTGGGACGTGAGACCGAGATCGAGCGCATCATGCAGATCCTCTCCCGTCGCACCAAGAACAACCCGGTGCTCGTGGGCGAGCCCGGCGTCGGCAAGACTGCCGTGGTCGAAGGGTTGGCCCAACGCATCACCTCGGGCGACGTGCCCGAGCTGTTGAAGGACAAGCAGATCTACACGCTGGACCTCGCCGCGCTGGTCGCCGGTTCCAAGTACCGAGGCGAGTTCGAGGAGCGGCTGAAGAAGGTGATGAAGGAGATCACCCAGCGCGGGGACATCATCCTGTTCATCGACGAGCTTCACAACTTGGTCGGTGCCGGTGCCGCCGAGGGCGCGATCGATGCCGCCTCTATTCTCAAGCCGGCGCTGGCGCGCGGTGAACTGCAGACTGTCGGCGCGACGACGCTCGAGGAGTACCGCAAGTACCTGGAGCGCGACTCCGCGCTCGAGCGCCGCTTCCAGAAGATCACTGTCGATCAGCCAACGACCGATGAGACGGTCCAGATCCTCAAGGGCCTGCGCGACCGCTACGAGCAGCACCACAAGGTGAGCATCACCGACGAGGCGCTGCAGGCGGCCGCCGATCTCGCCGACCGCTACATCTCCGACCGCTTCTTGCCCGACAAAGCGATCGATCTGATCGACGAGGCCGCCTCGCGCATGCGGATCAAGTCGATGACCTCACCGCCCGTCTACCGCGAGTTGGAGGACCAGATCGAGCAGACCCGCCGTGGCAAGGAGGAGGCGATCGAGAACCAGGAGTTCGAGAAGGCGGCCAATCTCCGCGACGAGGAACGACGTCTGACCAAGCGCAAGCGCGAGCTCGCCGAGCAATGGGAGGCCGGCGAATCGACCGAGCGCCCCGCGATCGGGGAGGAGGAGATCGCCGACATCGTTTCGATGTGGACCGGGATTCCGGTGTTCAAGCTGACCGAGGCTGAGACCGCGAAGCTGATGCGGATGGAGGATGAGCTGCACAAGCGAGTCATCGGCCAGCACCCTGCGATCGAGGTGGTGTCCAAGGCAATCCGCCGCTCCCGGGCCGGCCTCAAGGATCCCAAGCGCCCGACGGGGTCGTTCATCTTCCTGGGTCCCAGCGGCGTGGGCAAGACGGAGCTGGCGCGGACATTGGCCGAGTTTCTGTTTGGCGATGAGGACACCATGGTGCGGATCGACATGTCCGAGTACATGGAGAAGCACGCGGTCTCGCGGCTGGTCGGGTCGCCGCCCGGCTACATCGGCTACGACGAGGGCGGCCAGCTGACGGAGGCCGTGCGCCGCAAGCCCTACAGCGTGCTGCTGCTTGACGAGATCGAGAAGGCCCACCCCGACGTCTTCAACATCCTGCTTCAGATCCTCGAGGACGGGAGACTTACCGACGCCCAGGGCCGGACGGTGGACTTCCGCCACTGCATCGTGATCATGACCTCGAACATCGGGGCGGCGGAGATCTCCCGCAACACCCCGCTCGGTTTTGCCGTCTCCGACGACGAGACCGGTCTCACGTACGAGGACATGAAGAACCGGATCATGGGTGAGCTCAAGAAGGTCTTCCGGCCCGAGTTCCTGAACCGGATCGATGAGGTCATCGTCTTCCACAAGCTGGCCAAGGACGAGATCAAGGAGATCGTGGATCTGCTGCTGCGCAGAATTCGTGAGTCCATGGCCGATCGCGAGTTGCAGCTGGAGCTTTCAGAAGGCGCCAAGGACATGCTGGTCGACAAGGGCTGGGACCCCGCGATGGGAGCCCGCCCGCTACGCCGCGCAATCCAGCACTACGTCGAGGATCCGCTCGCGGATTTCGTGCTCCGGGAGCAGGTCCCCTCCGGCTCGACGGTGCTCGTCGAACAGCCCGTGGAGGAGTCCGAGGAAGACGACGTCAGGCTGACGGTGATCCAGCCGCGGCCCAAGCCGACGCCGGTTGGCGTGGGCGCCGAGGGTGGTGGCGAGGAGCATGAGCCGGAGTCGGACGGCCCGGACGCTCCTCCTGCATCCGAGTAAGCGCTCTTTTCAGCGGTTCTCGTGCGCCCGCCTGGGGAGGCTGGGCGAATAAACGACGCCCGCTGTCGTTTATTCGCCCAGCCTCGATCTGGCGAGGAGTAGTCAAGCCGCGCAACGAATGTGGGGCGAGCTTTCAGGACTTCGGCCGTCACGTCGGCCCCGCGTCATAAAGTCCCGACATGGTCCGAACCTCCTCGATCTTCGTCTGCTCGGCGTGTGGCAGCGAGACGCCGCGCTGGGCCGGGCGGTGTCCTGCCTGCAGGGAATGGAACACGCTTGTCGAAGAGGCTCGCCGCCTGGAGACGCGCTCGACTGACCGCGGCCGCCAAACCGCCGGGCGGGCAATCGAGCCCGTCGCGCTGGAGGACGTCGCGACCGCGCGGGAGCCCCGTCTCAGCACCGGGATCCGCGAGCTCGACCGCGTGCTCGGCGGCGGGCTCGTGCCGGGGTCGCTGGTGTTGATCGGCGGCGCCCCCGGGATCGGCAAGTCAACCTTGACCACGATGGTCCTGGGAAACCTGGCCGCCGCGGAGTCGCGCACGCTGTACGTCTCCGCGGAGGAGTCCGCCGCCCAGATCCGGCTGCGCGCACAGCGCCTGCGCGAGGGAAGGCCCCTCGCCGTGCCGGTGATCGCCGCGACGGAGCTCGAGGCGGTGAGCGCGACGCTCGACCGCGAACGGCCCAAGGTGTGCGTGATCGATTCGGTGCAGGCATTGCGTTCGGGCGAGCTCCAGAGCGCGGCCGGCTCGGTCGCGCAAGTCAGGGAGGTTGTCGCCGAGCTCATGCGCGTGGCCAAGGCCCGCACGATCGCGGTCCTGCTCGTCGGTCACGTGACCAAGGACGGGGCGCTCGCGGGACCGATGGCACTCGAACACCTGGTCGACTGCGTGCTCCAGTTCGAGGGGGAGCGCGAGCGCACCTTCCGCACCCTGAGAGCCGTCAAGAACCGGTTTGGCTCGATCGAAAAGACGGGAGTTTTCGAGATGCGCGACCACGGCTTGGTCGAGGTGCTCGACGCCTCCGCTCGGTTCGTTGGCGAGGCCACGCGCGCTCCTGGGAGCGTCGTCCTCTGCGCGATGGAGGGTTCGCGCCCCCTGCTGGTGGAAGTCCAGGCGCTGGTGTCGCGCTCAGAGCTCGTGCCGCCGCGGCGCGTTGCCTCGGGTCTTGACCGGAACCGACTTGCCCTGGTGCTCGCGGTGCTTGGTCGCCATGCGGGGATCGGCCTCGGCGTGGCCGATGTGTTCGTCAATGTGGTCGGTGGGGTGCGCGTGGACGAGCCGGGTGCCGACCTGGCGATCGCGCTGGCCGTCGCGAGCGCGGCGAAAGGGGCGCGCTTGGGGGGCGCCGATCGATCACTGCCGCTTGCGTGCTTCGGCGAGCTGGGCTTGACAGGTGAGCTCCGTACCGTCGCCCACGGCGAGCGGAGGCTGGCAGAGGCGCGCCGCTTCGGCCTCGACCCCGTGCTGTCGCCCGAGTCCCACGGCACGCTCCACGACGCGCTCGCGGTCGCGTTCGAGCGACAGCAGTTGGAGGGCACGCGAGCGAGCGAGAGCCAAGCGGCTGCTTGAGGACGCGTTGGTCGCGAGCGCGCCGAAACGCGAGCAGGAGATCACGGCGCGAGGGCCCGGCGGCGACGCGAAACCCCTCCGCCAAGGGTAAAATCGGCCTTCATGGCGCCACGTCCCGGGGAAGAGCTCACCACAGAGCTCGAGTCTCGCCAGACGTCCCGCCTCGTCAGGGCGCTGGAGATGGTGGCACCCGGAACAGCGTTGCGCGAGGGGCTGGACAACATCCAGCACGCGCGCACCGGCGGCATGATCGTGATCGGCGACCCAGATGAACTGGCGTTCCTGTTCTCGGGGGGCATCAAGCTCGAGCTCGACTACTCGCCCGCTTTTCTGTACGAGCTGGCGAAGATGGACGGCGCGATCGTGCTCAATTCCAACGCGACCAAGATCGTCCATGCCAACGTCCAGCTGACGCCGGACCCCACGATCCTGACGCTCGAGACCGGCACACGCCATCGGACCGCGGCTCGCACGGCCAAGCAGACGGACGCGCTGGTGATCGCGATTTCCGAACGCCGCGAGGTCGTCTCGCTGTTCGTGGACGCGATCAAGTACATCCTCGATGACATCCCGGTCGTCCTTGCCAAGGCCAATCAGGGGCTGGCCACGCTGGACAAGTACCGCAGCCGGCTGGATCAGGTCTCGACCAGGCTCACGGCGCTGGAGTTCGAGGGCGGCGTCACGTTGCACGATGTGTTGACGGTCCTCCAGCGGGCCGAGCTCGTTACCCGCATGGCCGCGGAAATCGAGCGTCACATCGTCGAGCTGGGATCGGAGGGAAGACTGATCGAAATGCAGCTCGACGAGACCATGGTAGGCGTCTCCGCGGACAAGGCGGCGCTTGTCCACGACTATCTCGTGGACGACTTAGACCACAATTACCAAGGCGCGCTGAACCAGTTGGTTCGCTTGTCGCACCAGGACCTACTGGATTTCGGCCGGCTCGCTGAGCTGCTCGGTTACGACCGCAAGCTCAATACGCTCGACTATCCGGTGTCGCCACGCGGAATCCGCATCCTCGGCCGGATTCCACGGCTACCGAAGCTTGTGGTAGAGCGGATCGTGGAGGAGTTCGGGGGCCTCGAGGAGCTGCTTGCAGCCACAGACGGCGAACTGGAGACGGTCGAGGGGGTGGGCGACATCCGGGCAAAGGACATCCGGGAGGGTCTACGCCGCCAGCAGGAGATCAACCTCGTGGACCGGTACCTGCAGACCTAGGAAGCCGGCACCTCGTGCGCTGGCGTGAGTAAGAGGAGGACACCATCACAGAACTAATCGAAGAGCACGCTGTGGCGCTGGAGGCGGTCGAGACGATCGAGACGATCGAGTTCTCGATCGGCGACAGCGTCGTGTATCCGCATCATGGGGCCGGGCAGGTAGTGCGCAAGGAGGTCAAGGAAGTACTGGGTGAGCGGCGTGAGTACCTCACGCTCAAGATCCTTCACAACGATATGACGGTGATGGTTCCCACGGCTAACGCCGCCCTCGCAGGGCTGCGCCGCGTGATCGACGAGGACACGGTCAAGAAGGTGCTCGCCGTGCTTCAGGACGAGTGCTCGGAGATGCCCAAGAACTGGAACCGTCGCTTCAAGCACAACCGGGACAAGATCAAGACGGGAGATGTGTATGAGCTGGCCGAGGTCGTTCGCAACCTCGCGATTCGTGAGGCGGAGAAGGGTCTCTCCACGGGCGAGAAGCAGATGTTCACGCGGGCGAGGAAGATCCTCGCATCGGAGCTGATGTACGCGCTTGCGATGACGGCCGAGCAGGTGGAGCACCACCTCGACTCGCTCCTGCTGGAGAATTACGATCCGGGAGGCGCCCCGGCTCGCAACGGCAGGGTCGCCACGACCAACGGCAAGCTGCGTCCTTCGGGGAGTAAGGCCGGGACCGCCGCTGCCGCTGCGGCCGCCAGCGGCGGCAAAGTGGGCTCGAACAACGGGAGCTCGCGCAGCTCCGAGAGCGAGTTAGCCCTCTCGCCGGAGTAGCGATAGACCGGATCCTCCTCTTGGGGAGGGTGCGATGGCGGTCGCGCTGATCGTCGCCGCGGGCCGTGGCGAGCGCCTGAAGCTCGATACGCCCAAGGCGCTGGTCACGGTGGCGGGCAAGCCCTTGGTCCAATGGAGCCTGGACACGGTGCGCTCGCTGGACGCCGTCACCGACATCGCCCTCGCTCTGCCGCCGGAGATCATGGCTCGTGCTGGAGAGGAGTTCCCGGGCGTCAAGTGCGTGGCCGGCGGCGCTGTCCGTTCGCAGTCGGTCCGCGCGGCGCTTCACGCAGTCGGCCGGGGGGCGCCGGTGATCGTCCACGACGCGGCGAGGCCGCTCGCGCCGGCAACTGTGTTCGCTGCGGCCCTCCAAGAAATCGAGCGCCACCGCGTCGACGCGGTGATCGCCGCCGCGGCAGTTGCAGATACTGTCAAAGAGATCGGCGGCGACGGGCACACGGTCAGGCGCACGCTCGAGCGGACTCGCCTCTGGGCGGCGCAGACTCCGCAAGTGTTCAGGCGAGAGGCGCTTGAGCGGGTACTGCGCGACTCCCCGGAGGAGGTCCTAGCTGCTGCCACGGACGAGGCATGGCTGATCGAGCGCGCCGGCGGGGCGGTGCGGATCGTCGCCTCGTACGAGCTCAACTTCAAGGTCACGACGCAGACGGATCTCCGCCTTGCGGAACTGCTGCTGGCGGGAGCGGGCCTCGCGCTATGAACGGAGAGTCGCTGCCCGGCGGCGTGCGCACCGGCATCGGTTACGACTCCCACCGCTTCGCGGAGGGGCGACGGCTCGTCCTGGGCGGCGTCGAGCTCGATCACCCGCGCGGTCTGGAGGGACACTCAGACGCCGACGTCGTCACGCATGCGGTCATCGATGCGCTGCTGGGAGCCGCCGGGCTCGAGGACATCGGCCATCACTTTCCCGATACCGACGAGCGCTACCGGGAAGCGGACTCGATCGCGCTGCTGCACGCCACCGTCGCGATGCTCTCGGAGCGCGGGCTGACGGTGGACCACGTAGACGCGACGATCGTGATAGAGCGGCCGGCGATCGCGCCGGTTCGTGGGGCCATACGCGCGCGCCTCGGCTCGGCGCTGGGCCTTCCAGGCGAGCACGTCAGCATCAAGGCCACTCGCGGCGAGGGGATGGGGTTCGTCGGACGCGAGGAGGGAATCGCCGCCGTGGCGGTCGCGACCGTGCGCTCCGCTCGCCTCCGCTGAGTTACAGGCCCCGCTAGGGTGCGGTGCGGTGCGTCAGATCTTGCTCCACGACACGCTGACCGGCGGACTTAGACCATTGCAGCCTCGTCAGCCCGGGCGGGTCGGAATCTACGTCTGCGGGCCCACCGTCTACGGGCGCATTCACGTCGGCAACGCCCGGCCGTACGTCGTGTTCTCGCTACTCAAACGGTTCCTTGTGCACGAGGGCTTCGAAGTCACTCTCGTCATGAACATCACCGATATCAACGACAAGATTTACGCGGCGGCCCGCGACACCCCGCTCAGCAGTATCGAGTTGGCCGCCGCGATGACCGAAGAGTATGTGCAGGACACCGACGCGCTCGAACTCGGCAGGCCCGACCATGAGCCTCTGGCCAGCGAGATGATCGAGCCCATAATCGAGCTGATCGAGCAACTGGTCAAGTCGAGTCACGCCTACCCCGCGGACGGCGATGTCTACTTCTCGGTCTCGTCGTACCCGCCGTACGGACAACTCTCTCATCGGCGCGTGGAGGAGCTTGACCAGGGCGAGGGAGTGCAAGGCGCGAAGCGCAAGCGTGATCCGGCCGACTTCGCCCTGTGGAAAGCCTACAAGCCCGGCGAGGACAGTTCGTGGGAGTCGCCCTGGGGTAGAGGTCGCCCTGGGTGGCACATCGAGTGCTCGGCGATGGCGGAGCAGCTCCTGGGGTTGGTGTTCGAGGTCCACGGCGGAGGCAGCGACCTCATCTTCCCCCACCACGAGAACGAGGCCGCGCAGACCGAAGCGGCCCGCGGAACGCCGCTCGCCCGGCTGTGGGTTCACAACGGGATGGTCAACCTCGACCGGGAGAAGATGGCCAAGTCCGGCGGCAATATCTTCCTGCTGCACGAGGCGATCTCGACCTACGGACGCGACGCTCTCATCCTCTACCTCTGCGGTGGCCATTACCGCCAACCGCTCGAGTTCGACCCCGAACACCTGGCCGCGGCGCAGGTAGGGGTGAGACGGATCAGGGACGCCGCCCGAGGCCTCACCGTCGGATCCTCTCCGCGGTGGTCGGCGCCGCTGCGGGAGCGGTTCTTCGAGGCGCTCGCGGATGACTTCCACACCCCGGCCGCTCTGGCCGCCGTCTTCGATTGGGTGCGGGAGGCCAACCGCGACCGGGCGAGCGGGGCACCGGCGGCCGTGGGAGATGCAGACCTGCGCGAGATGCTCTCCGTGCTCGCTTTGGAGAACCTGCTCGGCGAGGACGAGCGCGAACCGCCCTCGGACGTGCTCGAGCTTCTGGAGGAGCGGGAACGGCTGCGCCGAGCGCGCGATTACCAGGAGGCCGACGCGGTCCGCGAACGCATCACAGCCCTGGGGTGGGAGGTTCGCGACAGCCCAACCGGACCGGAGCTCCTGCCCCTGGGGCGATGATCGTCTACGGCCGCAACCCGGTTCGCGAGGCGCTGCGCGGACCACGGCAGGTGCTGCGGGTGTGGGCGACGAAGACCGCCGCGCGCGAGCCCCGGCTCGGGGGAGGTAATGCCGGCCAGCGAATGTCGCCGGGGACCGCTGCGCCCGAGATGATCGTCGCGCCCGCCGCGGAGATCGAGGCGCTATGCGGCTCTGGAGCCCATCAAGGCATCTGCGCGGAGGTCGAGCCGTTTCGGTATCTCGACGGCGCCGACCTGCTCTCCCGGCCCGAGCCGCTGATCGTCGCGCTCGACCAGGTCCAGGATCCTCAGAATCTAGGCTCAATATGCAGAACGGCCGAGTGCGCCGGCGCGAGCGGGGTGGTGTTGCCCGAACGGCGCACGGCAGGCGTGACCGCCGCGGTCTGCAAAGCGTCGGCAGGGGCCGTCGAGCATCTTCCCATCGCCCGCGTTCGCAACCTGGTCGACTTTCTCAGCGAGGCGAAGGCAGCCTCACTGTGGTGCTACGGAGCCGACGCCGATGCCCCTGTCGCCTACGACGAGGTCGACTTCGCCGGCGGCGCGGTGCTGGTACTGGGCTCGGAGGGGAAGGGGATGCGCCCGCGCGTGGCGGCAGCCTGCGATTTGCTGCTCCACGTACCGATGCGGGGGAAGGTCTCATCGCTGGGCGTTGGAGCCGTCGCGGCGGTCCTCTTGTACGCCGCTCGCCGAGAACGCGGTCCGTCGGGATAGCGGGGGCGCCACGCTTGACAACAAGGTGCGCCTCTGTCAAGCTCGCGGCGGGAGAGATGAACTTCAACTGGAGCTTGAGGCTCCCGCAGTCCGTCGCCGCTAGCTAGCGGCAACACCAAGCGGCGCCAGGGGAGGTGACGCGCCACGTCCGTGACGGTCCGGTTGGGACCAGAAAGGATCATCAGTGGCAAGGGCTCCCTCCTATCAGGCTCGACCTCAGGTTGATGACAAGTACCTGATCGCGCTGGCTAAACAGGGCCACGCCGTCGCGTACGACCGGATCGTGCGGCGCTACCACGGCTTCGTGCGTCTCAAGGCGTCGTCTTATTTTCTCGCCGGCGGCGACGCCGACGACCTCATCCAGGAGGGGTTGATCGGCCTCTTCAAAGCCGTGCGGGACTACCGCTCCGACCGTGAGTCGAGCTTCCGTAACTTCGCCGAGCTGTGCATCACGCGTCAGATCATCACGGCGGTGAAGACCTCAACCCGCAACAAGCACGTGCCGTTGAACACCTACGTCTCGTTCTCGAGCGCTCCGGCGGGAGCCGGGCAGGAGACCGAGGCCACGCTCGATGAGCTGCTGCCGGGGTCACCGGTACACGACCCCGTCACTCAAGTGATCTCCTCCGAGGAGCTGCGCGCGCTCGTGGGCTGCATCTCGACCACTCTGTCGGAGCTCGAGTCACACGTGCTGGCGCTGTATCTGGATGGCCATTCCTACGAGGACGTCGGGCGGCGGCTCGGCTGCGACTGCAAGACTGTCGACAACGCCCTGCAGCGTGTCAAGCGCAAGGTCTCGCACCACCTGAGCGAGCGCAACGTCGCCGCATAGCGCCAGCGGGGACCGACCCAGTGGGCCCCCAAGGACTGCTCAGGGAGTCGCTTGCGCGGAGGGCTTGGAGCCGTCGAGCAGCAGCCCCACGTGCCGCCGCCAGTTCTGAGGAGGGCCGGCCTGCTGCGCGGCCGCTCCGGCCATGCGCAAGATCACCGGCAAGTCGCCCGGCGCGAGGTCGGCTCGCATCCGGCCGGACGCCTGTGCCTCGCGCATGAGTTGCTCGAAAGGACGCAGCAACCGCCCGCGCAACTGCTCGTAGACCTCTCCGCCATCGCTCACCCCGAGCATCTGCGAGAAACCGCGATCCTGGACTTGCGCGGCGACCATCGCCAGCAGCAGTTCGGCGAATCCGGCCCAGGCATCCTCCGACTGGAGCGCTCGGTCGATCGCCGGTTGGAGCTCATCGAGGCGGTCGGCGAGCGCGGCGTCGATCAGCGACTGCTTGCTCGGGAAGTGCCTGTACAGGGTGCCGATCCCGACTCCCGCGCGGTCGGCGATCCGGTGTACGGCGATGCCCAGCCCACGTTCGGCGAACGACAGCCGCGCGGCCCGCACGATCCTGATGCGATTGCGGCGGGCATCGAGTCGTAGGGACCTCACGGTATGATCGTAGTCTCAAACCGGAGCGAGCGCTCCGGTGGTGGAAGAGTTGCTGATTCACGCTCCCGGGCCCCGCGGGGCCTCTCGGACTTGGAGGAGAAATGCCGAGTCGCGCGGTCGCCAGAGCTTATGACTTGAGTGTGTCACCCGTTTCTCTATCGCTGCGGCACGACCCCGCGGCGCTCGCCCGAGACCACGCTCGCGATCATCTGCTCGCGCTCCAGCAGCCCGACGGCCACTGGCGCGGCTTGCTCCAGACCAATGTGTCGATGGACGCCGAAGATCTGCTGCTCCGTGAGTTCCTCGGGATCCGGGAGGAGGACCGCGCGCGCGGCGCGGCGGCGTGGATTCGCTCCAACCAACGCCCCGACGGAAGCTGGGCGAACTTCGCCGGCGGCCCCGGCGACATCTCGACCACGGTGGAGGCCTATTGGGCGCTGCGCGTGGCCGGGGACGACCGCCGTGCGGACCACATGGAACGGGCGGCGGGATGGATCAGGGAGCGTGGGGGCCCGCGCCGGGCACGAGTCTTCACCCACATCTGGATGGCACTCTTCGGTCTCTGGCCGTGGGAAGAAGTGCCCGCGCTGCCGCCCGAGCTGGTGCTGCTGCCGAGCTGGTTTCCGCTCAATCCGTACGACTATGCGTGCTGGGCGCGGCAGACCATCGTCGCGCTGACGGTGGTGCGCTCCCACCGCCCCGTCCGCCCGCTCGGGATTACGCTCGAGGAGCTGGGCCCCGGACCCCCCGCGCCGCCGCAGCGGCCCGCCACGACGAGAGCTCGAACGCTGACGATCCTCGATCGCCTGGCGCGTGTCTACGAGCGCAGGCCGATCGCGCCGCTGCGGCGCCACGCCCTACGGGCGGCGGAACGTTGGGTCATACAGCGCCAGGAGGCGGACGGCAGCTGGGGAGGGATCCAGCCGCCGTGGGTCTACTCGCTGATGGCCCTGAACGTTCAGGGATATCCGGTCGACCACCCGCTTATGCGAGCGGGTCTCGAAGGTATCGACCGCTTCACAGTCCGGGATGAGGCGATGGTCTGGCTCGAAGCCTGCCAATCGCCGGTCTGGGACACCGCGCTGGCGGTGCTGGCCCTCTGGGATGCCGGGCTCGAGCCTGACCATCCCGCGCTCGTGCGGGCCGCGGACTGGCTGCTTGACCGCCAGGTCACAGATGTCGCCGGCGACTGGGCGGTGCGCCGGCCCGGCGTGGCGCCCGGGGGCTGGCCGTTCGAATATCACAACGTCAACTACCCCGACATCGACGACGCGGCGGTATGCGCGCTGGCGCTGCGCCGCGTAGCGCACCCCGACCCCGAGCGCGTCGAACGGGCGTTGAAGCGAACCATCGACTGGATGGTGGCGATGCAGAGCAGCACTGGAGGCTGGGGTGCATTCGACGCCGACAACACCCGCACGCTGATCAGAGAACTGCCGTTCTGCGACTTTGGCGAGGTGATCGATCCACCCAGCGCCGATGTCACCGCCCACGTTGTGGAGGCGCTGGCGGCCGAGCGCGGCCTCGGCGCGGGGCTCAGCTTAGCCGCGGGCATGGCCTGGCTTGATCAGGCGCAGGAGCGCGACGGCTCCTGGTTCGGACGCTGGGGCGTTAACCACATCTACGGCACGTGGTCGGTGTTGTGCGCGTTGCAGGCGGCAGGCGTGCAGCCAGATGACCCCCGCGTCCGCCGGGCGGTGTGGTGGCTCAAAGCCAACCAGAACGACGACGGGGGATGGGGAGAGGACTGCCGCTCCTACCGCGATCCCGAATGGATCGGCCGCGGCGAGAGTACGCCCTCGCAGACCGCCTGGGCCCTGATCGCTCTGCACGCCGCCGGCGAGTCTCGCTCCGACGCCGCCAGCAGGGGCATCGACTGGCTCTGCGCCACGCAGCTCGCAGCCGGAACTTGGGAGGAGCCGCAGTACACCGGCACCGGCTTCCCCGGCGACTTCTATATCAACTACCACCTGTACCGGCTGATGTTCCCGCTGATGGCGCTTGGCCGGTGCCTGGAGGACGCTCGAGCGGCGTGACGGCGTCGGCTCCATCCACCGCGAGCACCGGTGGCCGCAAGGGATCGGCGTCGGCAGCGGAGCCGCCGGAGGTGATGGCCCAGGCGTCCTCGGAGAATTTCCCCGTCGCCAGCCGGCTGCTGCCAAGAACCGTGCGCGCGGACCTCCTCGCCGTCTACGGCTTTGCGCGGTTGGTCGACGACGCCGGCGATGAGGCATCCGGCGACCGACTTGCGCTCCTGGACGAGCTCGAGGGCGATCTCGAAGCCGCCTTCGTCCGTGGGGGAGCGCCCTCGCATCCGCTGATCTCGGCGCTGCGCCCGACGATCGCACGCCGCTCCCTGCCGATCGAGCCCTTCCGTGCGCTGATCGAGGCCAACCGCCGCGACCAGCTGGTTCACCGATACCAGACCTTCGCCGAGCTGCTGGGCTATTGCGAGCTGTCGGCGAATCCCGTCGGGGAGCTCGTGCTGGGGATCCTCGATGCCGCCACGCCGCGGCGGCTGGAGCTGTCAAATCGGATCTGCAGCGCCCTTCAGCTCGTCGAGCACTGGCAGGACGTCGCGGAAGACCACAGGCGCGGACGGGTTTATCTGCCGGCGGAGGACCTGGAACGGTTCGGCGTTTTAGACCAAGAGCTGGCAGATCATGCCGCCACTGAGTCGTTCAAGCGGCTGATGGCGTTCGAGGTCGCCCGCGCGCGAGGAATGCTGAGCGAAGGCGCGCCACTTGTCAGGACCCTTCGCGGCCGGTCCGCCTTTGCGGTGGCCGCCTTCGTCGCCGGCGGTCGCGCCGCGCTCCTGGCGGTCGAGCGGGCCGACTTCGACGTCCTCGCCTCGCGTCCCCGCCCCGGGGCCGCGCTGCGCGCCCAGCAGCTCTTGGCCACCCTCCTGCGGCCGGAATCGCGGTGAGCGCTGTGCGCACACCGATGGCAGCGGTCGAGGAGGGCTACCGCGCGTGCGAGGCCGTCACCAGGGCCCGGGCCGCCAACTTCTACTACGGCATCCGGCTGCTCCCGGGGCCGAAGAGACGGGCCATGTGCGCCGTCTACGCGTTCGCTCGGCGGATCGACGATATCGGCGACGGCGACGAGCCTACGGAACGGAAGCTCGCTCTGCTCAGCGGCTCCAGGGACGAGCTCGAGGGCCCCATCGCCAGCGGCGAGCCCGCGATCCGCGGCGGAGACGTGCGCGCGCTGGCGCTGGCCGACGCCGAGCGCCGCTTCGACCTTCCTCACGACGCGCTGTTGGATCTGCTCTGCGGCGTCGAGATGGACGTGCGGGGCGAGACATACGCGACGTTCGAGCAGCTCGTCGTCTACTGTCGCCGAGTGGCGGGCTCGATCGGCCGATTGTCTCTGGCGATTTTCGGCACCAGCGACCGCGCACGCGCCGAGCCGCTGGCAGACGACCTCGGCGTGGCGATGCAGCTCACGAACATCCTTCGCGACGTCCGCGAGGATCTCGACCGAGGCCGCGTATACCTCCCCAGCGAGGACCTGGAAAGGTTCGGCTGCGTTGACCCCGCGGCGGCCCCGGCTGCACCGTTCGCCGCGCTGATCGCCTTCGAAGTCGGCCGCGCCCGCGAGTGGTTCGACCACGGGCTGGAGCTGCTCGACCTGATCGACGGGCGCAGCGGCGCTTGCGTGGGCGCGATGACCGGGATCTACCGCCGCGTCCTCGACCGCATCGAGCGCGACCCCGCCACGGTGCTCGAACGCCGCGTCTCGCTGCCTGCCTGGGAAAAGACCTGGGTGGCGTTCCAAAGCCTCAAGGCGGGGTGGGCGAGGACGCCCGAGACAGCGGCGGTGGCTCGGTGAGAGAGCGCGCCGTCACGGTCATCGGCGGCGGTCTTGCCGGCATCGCGGCGGCGCTCGAGCTGGCCGACGCCGGCGCGCCGGTAACGCTGCTGGAAGTTCGGCCTCGTCTCGGCGGCGCCGCCTACTCCTTCCAGCGCGACGGCCTGTGGCTCGACAACGGCCAGCACGTCTTCCTGCGCTGCTGTACCGAATACCGCAAGCTGCTCCCGCGGCTCGGTACCGAAGCCGACACAGTCCTCCAACCGCGCCTGTCGATACCCGTGGTCGCGCCGGGCGGTCGGGTGGCGTGGCTGCGCCGCAGTGCACTGCCCGCGCCCCTGCACCTCGCCGGCTCGCTGCTGCGCTACCGACACCTCAACACCCGCGAACGCCTCGGGGCGGCCGCGGCCGCGCGCGCGTTGGCCAAGGTCTCGCCCCGAGACGCGGAGGCCGACCGGCAGAGCTTTGGTGCGTGGCTGCGCCGCAGGCACCAGAGCCCGGCCGCGATCGAGGGGCTGTGGGAGCTGATCGGCCGCCCCACCCTCAATCTCGACTCCGACGACAGCTCGCTCGCAGCGGCGGCGTTCGTCTTCCGCGCCGGGCTACTCGAGCATGCCGACGCGGGGGATCTCGGGTACGCGCGCGTGCCGCTTCAACGGATCCACGGCGATGCCGCGCTTAGGGCTTTGTCCGACGCGGGCGTTGAGGTGCGCCTCGGCCTACGCGTGCAGCGGCTCGAAACCATGCGGGATGGAGGCTTGCTTGTATCCGGTCAGGGAGAGCGCTTCCTGAGTTCGGCAGTGGTCCTCGCCGTCCCCAACGACCGCGCTCCAGGCCTCCTACCCGAGGGGGCGGTGCGCGACGTCGGCGCAATCGAGCGACTGGGATCCTCCCCGATCGTCAACCTCCACCTGGTCTATGACCGGCCGGTGCTCGCGCGGGAATTCGTCGCCGCGGTCAACTCGCCGCTCCAGTTTGTGTTCGACCGTACCGCCTCGTCCGGCCTTCATCGCGGTCAATGTCTTGCCGTCTCGCTGTCCGCCGCCGACGCCGAGATCGACACCCCCGCCGAGGAGCTCGAGGCGAGATTCAGCGATGCGCTGGCACAGCTGTTACCCGCCGCGCGTCCGGCGACCGTCGAGCGATTTGTGGTCACGCGGGAGCGTTTCGCGACCTTTCGCGCCGCCCCGGGTGCATGGTGCTCGCGTCCCGGCCCGCAGACCGCTGTCGACGGCCTGGCGCTCGCCGGCGCCTGGACCGACACCGGATGGCCGGCGACGATGGAGGGCGCCGTGCGCTCGGGCCGCGCGGCGGCGGCGGTTGCGCTGCGCGCACTCGGCGCGGAGCGCGCGATCCAAGAGGTCGCCGCGTGAGGCAGCGGCTGCTCCTCTTCGCCCCGACGGGAATAGAGGCCGCGCTCGCGCGCAGCGGCGCGCCGGCGGCGAACGTGGTGAGGACTGGCATGGGGCCGCGGCGCGCGGCGCGAGCTGCGGCACGGGCGGCGGTTGAGGGCGCCGCCGGGCTGGCCGTCGCCGGCTTCGGTGGCGCGCTGTCAGCGGAGCTGCGCCCGGGCGATGTGGTCGTCGCCAGCGAGGTGCGCGCGCCTGACGGGCGGGTGCTCCACCGCTTTCCCGGCGCTGCCGTGATCGCCGGCATGCTGCGGCGCAGCGGGATCGACGCTCACGCAGGACCGATCGTCTCCGTGCGCGGACCGGCGGTTGGCCGGGCCCGCAGGCGGCTGCGAGAGAGCGGCGCCCTGCTCGTGGACATGGAGTCGGCGTGGCTCGCGCCTGCGGCCGCGGGGCGCCCGTTTGTGGTGCTCCGCGTGGTGCTGGACGCCCTTGGCGCGCAGGGAGACTTCAATGAGACCAGGAGATATTCGGGGTTGCTCAGCAGGCCCCCCGGCGCGCAGCTTCGCCGGCTAGCGGCGGCGGGAAGGGGAGCCCTGCGGGCGGCCCGGACACTGCGCGTCGCGGCGAGCGTGCTGGCGCAGTGGGGGGAAGGGATAAGCCCGCGCGAGGCGGTGCTGGCCTCACCGCGGGCGTCGTGCGCCGGCGTGGAGCGAGCCATCGAGGTGGTCGAGCGGGCGCTGGAGCGCTACGGGCCCCCCGTCTACATGCGCAAACAGATCGTCCACAACCGGCACGTCGTCGACGAGCTGGAACGGCGCGGCGCCGTCTGCGTCGACGAGCTCGGTCAGGTGCCCGACGGCGCCACCGTCGTCTTCTCGGCGCACGGCGTTTCCCCCGGGGTGCGCGCGGAGGCCGAAGGTCGCAACCTCAAGGTCGTCGACGCGACCTGTCCGCTGGTCAACAAGGTCCACGCCGAAGCGCGCCGGTTCGCGGCCGACGGCTACACGATCTTCCTCATCGGCCATGAAGGCCACGAGGAGGTCGACGGCACGTTCGGCGAGCGCCCCGACCACATCCGGGTGATCGACCCCGAGGGCGATCTGGATGGCCTGGACGCGCCGGACTCGGCCCGCGTCGCCTACCTCACCCAGACCACGCTCGCGGTCGACGAGACGCGCGGCATGATCGAGCGCCTACGTGCCCGCTTCCCGGAGATCGCGGGTCCGCGCTCGGACGACATCTGCTACGCGACCCAAAACCGTCAGGACGCGGTCAGGGGGCTGGCCGCCCAATGCGAGCTCGTGCTGGTCGTCGGATCGCGCAACTCCTCGAACTCCAACCGCCTCGTCGAGGTCGCCCGCCGCAGCGGCGCCACCGCCCGGCTGCTGGACGACGAGTCCGAGCTCGACCCGGCGTGGCTCCAGGGCGTGGGCCGCGTCGGGATCACGGCCGGGGCATCCAGCCCCGAACGGGTCCTCCAGCGCATGCTCGGCGCGTTGGAGGTGCTGGGGCCGCTGAATCGATCGGAGCATTCGGTCGCAGAAGAGACGGTCCGGTTCGCATTGCCGCGCGAGGTGAGGGCGCAGACCGCGGATGACCTGGCGCCCGGCGTCCCGCGTACTCTCGAGTCGGAGGGTATGGTGTAGCCGATGGCGGTCCCGGTCAGGCAGAGCGTCAAGGTTGGCGGCTACATCGTCTCGCAGCGCCTCCGACGGCGACACAAGTACGCGCTCGTGCTCGAACTCGAGCCACTGTTCCAGTGCAACCTGGCCTGCGCCGGCTGCGGCAAGATCCAGCACCCGGACCACGTCCTCAAGCGGCGGATGCCGGTGCAGGACGCGATCGCCGCCGTCGAGGAGTGCGGTGCGCCGGTAGTCTCGATCGCAGGTGGCGAGCCGCTGGTCCATCCCGAGATCGACCTGATCGCCGCCGAGCTGATAGGGCGCAAGCGGTTCGTCTACCTCTGCACCAACGCTCTTCTGATGGGCAAGAAGATGGACCGCTTCAAGCCATCTCCCTACTTCGCGTGGGCCGTGCACATGGATGGCTTGCGCGAGCGCCACGACCGCTCGGTCTGCCGCGAGGGGGTCTTCGACAAGGCGGTGGAGGCGATCCTAGAGGCCAAGGGGCGCGGCTTTCGCGTAACCACCAACACGACCTTCTTCTCGCACGACACCCCGCAAACAATCCGCGAGGTGCTCGACTACCTCAACGACGAGCTCCGGGTCGATCAGATGATGATCTCACCCGCCTACGCGTACGAGAAAGCCCCCGACCAGGACCACTTTCCCGGCGTCGAGCAGACCCGTCGCCTGTTCCGAGCCGCCTTTGCCGACGGCCGGCGGCGACGCTGGCGACTGAACCACTCCCCTCTCTACCTGGACTTTCTCGAGGGACGAGTGGACTTCCCGTGCACCGCGTGGGGAATCCCTAGCTACTCGATCTTCGGCTGGCAGCGACCCTGCTACCTGATGGGCGACGGTTATGCGAAGAGCTACCGCGAGCTGATCGAGGAGACCGACTGGGACCGCTACGGTCGCGGCCGCGACCCCCGCTGCGACAACTGCATGGCTCACTGCGGCTACGAGCCCACAGCGATCACGGAGATGGTGCGCGCGCCCCACAGAGCGCTCGCCGCGACGCTGCGCAGTTGAGGCCGCTGGACTCGCGTTAGCCCCCGGACCGCGCGACCGGCATGCGATCGTTTCGGCAATGAACAGCTCAAGCGTCGACATCACCACCCCCGATGGCGTCGCCAACGCCTATCTCTCGCGGCCAGACGACGATCCCCACCCGGGCGTCCTGTTCATCATGGATGCCTACGGGCTGCGTCCCACGATCGATGAGATGGTCGACCGTATCGCCTCCGACGACTACATCGTGCTCGCCCCGAACGTCTTCTACCGCGCGGGCCGCTCGCCGGTGCCACCGGTGCCGGACATGAGCGACCCCGAACAGCGCGCGGGCTTCTTCCAGTCGCTGCGGCCATTGATGGACGAGCTCACGGCCGAGCGACTCGCCGCCGACGGGGCCGCCTATCTGGATTACCTCGCGCGGACTGGGGCTCAGGGACCGGTGGCGATCACCGGGTACTGCATGGGCGCGCGCCTCGCTTGGCGGATCGCGGCGGCCCACCCCGACCGGGTCGCCGCGCTGGCCGGCTTCCACGCCGGTGGGCTCGTCACCGACGCTCCGGACAGCCCGCATCTCTCGGCGGGCAACATCAAGGCCGAGCTCTATTTCGGCTTCGCCGACCAGGATCGGAGCATGACCCCGGAGCAGATCTCCACGCTCGAGCAGGCACTGAGTGAAGCCGGCGCCCGCTACAGCGCCGATGTCTACGCCGGCGCCCAGCACGGGTACACGATGGCGGACACCCCCGCCTACAACGAAGCCGCGCGGGAGCGCCACTTTCGCGAGCTACGCGCGCTGTTGGCGCGCACGCTCTCCTGAGGACCTAAACCCGGAAAGGGGAAGCCATATGGCTACCTGCACGCATCTGGACGAGATCAAAGTTCTGCAGCTGCCCGGGAGCGTCGCCGGGTGTGAGGATTGCCTGCGCGACGGGGGTGTTTGGCTGCACCTCCGCATCTGCTTGACCTGCGGGCACGTGGGCTGCTGCGACGACTCCCCAAATCGCCATGCCACCGCCCACGAGCGAGCGACCGGCCACCCCCTGATCCGCTCGCTGGAACCGGGCGAGGAGTGGAGCTGGTGCTACGTGGACGAGGTAGGCATGATCATCTCCGAGATCCACGGCAACACGCGGATCCCGCCGTCGCCGATGCTCGCCGGCTGAGCGAGCACGCTCCGATCGCCGCGGTCCGCCCGCGGCCGGTGAGCCGCCGGGTCGCTGTCAAGCGGGCGCCCTGACCGACGATACATAGCCGCGCACATCCGAAGCCGGCTCCGAGTAGGCGTCTCCGAGCGCCGTCTCGACAGCGGTCATGTATTCCTCAGCCCAGGCCGGGAGGTCGTAGTCGATCGCGCGCAGGAACTCGAGCGTCGCGGCCAGGCGTATGTCGGCGATCGACGGTGCGTTGCGGCCGATGAACTGCTTGTCGCCGATGAAGAACGTGTGGAAGGCCTCGAGCGGCTTTGCCAGCGCCGCCTCTGCGTCGTCCCGAGCCCGCGCTTTCATGGCGCTATCGGCGTCGGGAGCAGTCGCGACTTCGCCGGCGTATTGCGGGAAGCTCAGCACGGGGTAGGTGGCTCGAGCGACGTACGGGTAGAGCGTGCCGATCAGGTAGAACATCGCGCTGTTGAGCATCGCCCGCTCTCCGAGATCTTGGGGGTAGAGGTGGTCGAGCCGGTGCTTGTCACAGAGGTAGGCCATGATCGCGCAGCTCTCCCAGAGCGAGCCGTTGGGAAGGCCCTCCTCCTCGAGTAGCGGCGTCAGCTGCGCGGGGTCCTTAGCGATAAAGGCCGGCTCGTCCTTCTTTCCCCAAACGTCGCGCTCCTCGAAATCGAGCCCAGCAGCTCGGACCAGGATCCGAACGGTCAGGTTGTTGACGCTAGGCGTCAGGATGCTCAACGTGTTATCAGCCATCTGATCCTCGTTCTCTCGCTTGTCGTGGTATGGGCCGATGCTGTACTCGTCGGCTCCACGCGGAGCTTTTAGTCCCTCGGGCACCGCGTCAGCGTTCGACGAGCTTCGATTTGTATTCGCTGCGCTCCAGGCTGCCCCACGGCACCAGATCCACCCGTGTCTGGACGATGAGCACCTCGCGCAGTCTCTCACGAATGGCATCGGCGAGCGAGGAATCTGCAGCTCGCCCGCGGCCCAGCTCGACCGCGACCGGAAGCGGTGGATCCTGCTTGACGGCTGGGGTCTGCGGTCTAACCAGGATGTGGCCGCTGACATCGGGCGCGAAGGCACTCACCACTTCGCGGATCGCCGCGGGGAAGACGTTGACGCCGCGGACAATGAGCATGTCGTCGGTGCGGCCGATGCACCGCAGCCGCGGGCTGGTGCGACCACACTTGCACGGGCTCGTCCATACGCGAACGTGGTCGCGGGTGCGGAATCTCAGCAGTGGGGCGGCGCGATGGCAAAGGTGGGTCAGGACCAGCTCGCCGGTCGCGCCGTCCTGCATCTCGACGATCGCGCCGGTCTCGTGGTCTATCAGCTCCATGTGAACGAAGCCCCGTGCGCCCAGGTGCATCCCTTGCTTGCGCTCGCACTCGCCGAACAGCGATGGGCCGATGTCGCCAACCCCCATCGCCTCGGTGACGAGCGCACCCCATGATCTTTCAAGGTGCGTACGAAAGGCCGGCTCCCCACCGCCAGGCTCTCCCGCAACGAGCAGGTGCTCGACGCTCGAACCGCGGAGATCGAATCCGCGCTCATCGGCCCACTCCACCGCGTAGGCGGCGTACGAGGGTGTGAGCGCAACCGCTTCGGGTCTGAGCAGCTCGACCGCCCGCATCAGGCGCTCGGTGCTCCCGATTCCAACTGGGATGTGCAAGAGGCCTAGGCGCTCGAAGGCGGCAAGTGCCGCGCCGGCCACGAACGGGCCGGCGTTATAGGTGCTGACGATGCGCTGCCCGGAGGTGATTCCGGAGGCCCCGTAGCTGCGCGACGAGCCCAGGACCCAGTTCTCGAGATCACTCGCGGTGAGGGGAATGTAGGCGGGCGTTCCGGCGGTACCGCTCGTGGAGTAGATCCGGACGATCTGGTCCGGGGGCACACACACATGAGCGCCGATCGGGTTCTCGCTCGTGCAGGATTCACTGATCTCTCGCTTCTCGGTGAGCGGTAATTGCCCGATCTCCGCCAGCCCTCCGGCGGCACGGGCCGAACCGAACCCCGCCGCTCTTAGCTTCTCGCGATATAACGGCGAGCGGTCGAACAGGTAGCCGAGTTGGCGGTGATACGCCGTCTCATCGCCGGCGAGCTGCTCGGCCCAGGGCAGCGTTTGGGCCGCGGACCCAGGCTTCAGCGAACATCCTCCTCGGGCTGGCGCTCGTAGTCGACCGCCTGCTCGGCGTTAGCCGCCATGAAGAAGCCAGCCGGATGCTTTCGCTCCTCGGCGAGGTGCGCGAGCAGACCGGCCGTGCGTGCCAGGATGGGCACGGCCTTCACCGTGGCCGCAGAGAAGCCGAGGTCGAGCATGACGGCGGCGATAGGCATCGCGACGTTCATGGTGAGCGGCTTGCCCCAGGCCTTCGCCACGGCCTCACGGAAACTGCGAGCGAGCAGGAGGTGCGATCCGCTTACCCCGCGAGCATCAGCCAGCTCAAGGATTCGTTCGGCGCGGGGATCGATGGGGCGGTGGATCGGATGACCGAAGCCGGGCATCCTCCTCCCTGAGGCGTGGACGGTGCGCGCGATTCCCTGCGCAACCTGTTCGGCCACACCGCCGGCGGCCACTTCGCCCTGGGCCTGTTCGAGGAGCCGCGCGCATTCCTCCGACGTGCCCAGTATCACCGGACCGCAGCCGAGGATCCCCGCCGCGACAGCGCCTTGAAGTGATCCCGGATCGGCAGCGAGCGTCATCCGTGCCGCGACATTGCTCGGCATCATCCCGTGCTCGGCGATTGCGATCAGGAGCAGGTCCAGGAAGAAGCGCTGATCGTCCGTCGGCTCACGCCCGGTCAGCAAGAGGTGGAAATACTCCGTGAAGCTCAACCTGCCCATCACCTCTCCGCACAGATCCCGCCCCGCACCTCGACCCTGTCGCTGTAGGCCCGGCTGATGTGGCTGACGGGGCGGCTAGCCCTTTGGGCGTTCACGGCCATCATGGTGGCATGCCGCCTGGTGCTGCGGCGGGTCGTATCCAGCGCTGCGCTCTATTGACTCACACATGTTCGACGCCGGTCAGCGTACGCGGACGTGGCCCGCGGCCAGCCGCCCTAGCTCAAAGGCCGCAGTTCGAGTCGTCACCACCGGGTCCTGGGCGGCGAACTCGCGCAGCGCCTGCTCGTCGTCCGTCTCGACAACCGCGATGCCGTACGAGTCCTCGTCGGTGAGGACAGGTCCGAACACGACCATGTCGCCACGCTCGAGGTAGGGGCGCCAGTGAGCGGCGTGGCTGTTCATGATCGCCTGCTCCGAGTCGGTCAGAGTCTGAGCGAAGTTCGGGCGCGGAGCGATGAGGCGCAGCACGAAGGTGGGCATGCAGCGGACTCTACGCCGGCTGGCGGTCATCGTCGCGCGTCTGATCTCAACGTCGACCGGCGACTCGAGGTCATTCGCTCGGGCGCGTTGGCTGTGCGACGATCAGCCGGTGCGCGCTCGTCATGACCCGCTTGCCGCGTTCGCGATCGCGGGAGCTCTGGCGTGTTTCGGTTGCGGGTCAGCCATGCACCCCGATGTGATTCGCGCATGGGCGCGCGCGCTCACGGCCGGCGAGCTTGAGAAGGCGGCCTCGTATTTCACCCTACCTGCCATCGTCGAGAATGGGACCCCGCCGGTCCGCGTCACGAGTCGCGCGCAGGTGCTGGAGTTCAACCAGCTGCTTCCGTGCGGCGCGCGGCTGGTCGCGACCGTACGCCGTGGCGTCTACACGTACGCCACGTTCCGCCTCACGCAGCGCGTCGGCGGCGACTGCGGCGCGGGTACCGGCGCTCTCGCCGCGACCGCGTTTCTGATCCGCGACGGCAAGATCGCCGAATGGCGAAGGCTGCCCAACCCCGGAAGCGGACGGCAACCGCCGAGTGCCCCCACACCCGCGCCGGCTCCAAGCCAGGGCCCCGTCGTATAAACGGAGCGCGGCCCAGGCCCTAACCGAGGCGCAGCCCGCAACCCCGTCGCAGCGGGTCAGCCCGCACGAGTCCAGAATCAGACGGCGCTGCTCCCGAGCGCCCTGGCCTTGATCGCGTCGAACTCCGCCTGCGTGATCGCGCCGCTGTCGAGCAGCTGCTTGGCCTTCTCGATCTCACTCGCCGGTCCGCCGGTGCCGGCGGTCCTGCGCACGTACTCGTCCAAATGCGCTTGCGCGGCCTGGGTCTCCCTGGTCCTTCGCTCAGCCATCCCGGCGTGATTGACGATCAGGTAGACCAGGACGCCGATCCAAGGGAGAACGACGATGAAGATCACCCACCCAGCTTTGGCCCAGCCCGAGGTGTCGTGACGGCGAAAGAGGTCGATGAAAACGGTGATTGCGAGCCAGATGAAGATGATCCATGCACAGACGATGAGGATGTCCCAGAGGACATTCAGGAAGGGATACGACGCCGCAGTGATCAGCAATTGGGTTCGCCTCCGGTCCGGTCCGTTGGTTCGAATTCATTCGCGTGCTTTGTTCGAACTCCTTCTTCCTCTAATCATCCCGCCGGACGCCACGTCTCGCAAGGGGGCCCCCTCGCGACCCGCTTGTATGTCCGGGGTTATGGTGTGCGCCATGGGCCACCTATCGCTGATCGAGTTTCCAGCCGACGACCCTGACCGCGCGCGGCACTTTTGGTCTGACTTTCTCGGCGCGACGTTCGACGTTCGTGCCGAGAGCGAAGGGGAGGGTTGGCAGACGCGCGGGGAGGGTTCCGCCGTCGGCCTGCACCCCCGTGGTCGCGGGCCCGGAGACTCGGCCTCGCTGCCGTATTTCTCGGTTGGCGATCTCGAGGCGGCGCTTGAGCAAGTCAGGGCGCTGGGCGGGAGCGTGGTCCACCCGGGTGTGCAGTGGGCGGTCTGTAAGGACTCTGAGGGAAGCCCGTTCGGCTTGGCACGTAAGGATCCCGGCGCGGACGCCGGCGACCCCAAAGCGATGTGACGTCGTGCTGGAGTGGCGCCCGGGTTGGGACGCGCCGTGGGACATGGAACGCTAAGGCGCCACCGACACCGCGACGAATTCGTTCGCCACGCTCCGCCGGGCCTCCTTCGGCGGCCGGGTCTGCACGACGCGCACCCCGCTCTTGGGCGCGAGCGTGATCACCCGGAACTGGACCTTCGATGTCTTGGGGTCGGCGGCGACCAGGCTGGCGCGCTCCAGCACGCGGTCGAGCACGACCCGCATCTCTGTCATCGCGAAGCTCGCGCCCAGGCACCGGCGGGTGCCCCCACCGAATGGCAGCCAGGCGTAGGTGTCCGGCGCGTTGGAGCCCAGGAAACGCTCGGGCTTAAAGACCCTCGGCTGTGGATACAGATCCGCGCGCATGTGCATGGTCTGAATCGACGGGTTTATCTCCATGCCGACCGGGACCTCGTAGCCGTTGAGTGCAAACGGCCGATCCTGAACCACCCGTCCGACGCCAGGGATGACGGTGCGGACGCGCAGCGCTTCCCTGGCGATTGCGTCCAGATAGGCCTGCTCACGCAACCG
>JAFAPR010000079.1 GCA_019247075.1 Solirubrobacterales bacterium | reverse complement strand
CCGTGCGGTGCTGGTCACGAACAGGTCGTCGCCGACGAGCTGGAGATTCGCGCCCAGTCGACGCGTCAAGAGCTGCCACCCGTCCCAATCGTCCTCCGCCATGCCGTCTTCGAGCGAGACGATCGGGTAGCGGCCTTCCAGGTCGCGCCAGTAGTCGACGAGCTCGGACGCGTCCAGCGACCGGTTTTCGTGTTCCAGCACGTAGGCCCCCCCGCGATAGAGCTCGGAGGTCGCGGGGTCGAGCGCGATTGCTACCTGCCCCCCCGGCCTGTACCCGGCCGCGGTGATCGCGGCCATGAGAATCTCGAGCGCCTCCTCGTTGGAGCCCAAGTCGGGCGCGAAACCTCCCTCGTCCCCGACCGCCGTGGCAAGCCCTTTGTCACGCAGCGTCGACTTGAGCTGCTGGAAGACCTCGACCGCCATCCGCAGCCCGTCGCTGAAGCTTCGCGCGCCACCGGGCACGATCATGAACTCCTGGAAGTCGACGCGGTTGTCGGCGTGGGCGCCGCCGTTGAGCACGTTCAGCATGGGCACGGGCAGCAGGTGGGCAGCCTCCCCGCCGAGATAGCGCCACAGCGGCAGGCGCTCCTCTGCGGCGGCCGCGTGTGCGGCGGCCAGCGAGACCGCCAGCACCGCGTTGGCCCCCAGGCGCGACTTGTTGGGCGTCCCGTCGAGCGAGATCAGCGTGCGGTCGAGGTCGGACTGGTCGGCCGCGTCGTGTCCCCGAACCGCGCGGTAGACCGTGTGGTTGACGAGCTCAACCGCCCTGTTCACGCCCTTGCCCATCCATCGGCCGCCACCATCGCGGAGCTCCCTCGCCTCATGCTCCCCGGTAGACGCTCCCGAGGGCACTGCCGCCCGGCCCCACGCGCCCGACCGCAGGCTGAGCTCCACCTCCACGGTTGGATTGCCGCGGCTGTCGAGGATCTGGCGGGCGTGAACGTGCTCGATCTGGCTCACGCGCGGTCCAGCACCCGTTCCTGGAACCGCTTGGACGCCGCCCGCAGCGCCAGCTCCGGATCTATGCGCAGCCTGCGCGCCAGCGCGACAAGGACGAACAGCACGTCGCCGAGCGCCCCGAACTGGTCGGGCGCGGACTCCAGGGCCGCCAGCCGCTCGCTCACCGCAGACAAGGTGCAGTCAACCGAGCCGGCACCACTCGAGTCGGCCCGCCGCTGCACCTTGCGGGCATGTAGAAGCGCGGGCAGGGTCTCCGGGATCTCGCCGAAGATCCCCGGCTCGCGCCCCTCCTCGCTCCTTTTGATCTGGTCCCAGTTGCGCAACACCTCGGCCGCCGTCCCCGCTCGCGTCTCGCCGAAGATGTGGGGGTGGCGGCGGATCAGCTTCTCGGCGCAGTGGTCCGCCACGTCAGCAAGGCTGCCCGCGGCCCGCTCCTCGAGCAGCAAAGAGAGAAAGTGGACCTGGAAGAGGACGTCACCCAGCTCGTCCAGCAGCTTGGCGTCGTCGCCGCGCTGGGCCGCGTCGGCCAGCTCGTAAGCCTCCTCGACCGTGTGGGGCACGATCGTGCGCTCTGTCTGCTCGCGGTCCCAGGGGCACTCGCGTCGCAGTCTGCGGGCAATGGCATCGAGGCGCGCGACAGCCGCGCCGGCCGCGTCCGCGCCGCTCACGCGCTCCTGCCCTCACCCCTTGGGCGGCTTGTAGCCGTGGCAGTCATTCATCATGTACTCGCTCAGGCAGTGGGTCTGGGCGAGGTACTCCTTGCGCGCGCTGTTGTCGAGCGTGACCTGGGCGGCCTGCTTGGCCTGCAGCGTCAGATTCTGTTTGATGGTCGAGCGCGCCTTGGCGAGACTCTCCAAGGTGGCCTTCTTGATAGCGGTGACCTCGACCACGTAGTAGCCGAACTGGCTCTTGATCGGCCCCTCGAGCCGCCCCACCGGAGCCGCAAACACGACGTTGTTCAGCGCCTGGTCCCCCTGCCCCTGCGTGACGCCCTTCAGCACACCCCCGTTGTTCTTGGTGGCGGTGTCGATCGAGTACTTCTTGGCCACGGTGCTCCAGCTCTGACCGGATTGCAGGGCGGATTTCGCGGCCTGCGCGCTCGCCTGGCTCTTCGTCAGCACGATTCGTAGGTCGCGGCTCTCCGGGGTCCCGAACTGGGAGCCGTGCGAGGCGTAGTACGCATTGATCTCGCCGTTGGTGATCGGTTTGGCCTGCTTGTCGAGGAGCTTCGAGTAGATCAGGTTCACGCGCACCCGGTAGAGCACGTCCTGCACGGTTTGGCCCGACTGGCTGAGGAAGCTCTGGAACTTCGCCTCGCCCGGGCCGAACTGAGCGGTCTTGTCACGGTTAAACGCGTTCTGGACCTGGGCGTTGGTGACGGACACGTGGTGCTTGGCCGCGTAAGCCTGATACCAGTAGGCCTTGATAAGGAAGTCGAGCACCTGGCCCGTGAGCGAGGTGAAGAGCTGCTTGCAGGTCGCCCGCAACTGCTCGTCCTTGAGCTTCGCCAGTGTCGGGACCTGTTTGCGGACTTCCGCGATGCAGCTCGAGAAGCTGGGCGGATCGGTTGGCACCACCAGCGGGGCACCGGGGCTGCTCTGCGCCTGGCCTTTCGCCGCCACGAACATCCAGTGGTTGAAGGCCTGCGTGGAGACTGGGTTGCCGGCGACGGTGGCGACCGCCCCTCCAGGGACACTGGAGCCGCAACCTGCAGTCGCGACCGCGACCGAAAAAAAGGCGCATAGCGCCACGAGCCACCGCTTGAAGGTCATCGCCGAGCCGATGGTAGCGAGGTGGGCCGCGCCATACGCCGGGTGCCGTCAGCCGCCGCTCACCGCGAGCAGCACGTCGGCCGCGCGCACCACCGCGGGGAACCGCTTCTCGGGGTCCGCGGGCACCCGCACCGACAGCTGGGAGCGACCGGACTCGTAGATCGCCCCCGGGATCTGCTCGCGGACGCGCTTGGCATCAGCCGAATCGAGCTCGAGCGGCGCCACCGCGAGCCGGTCGCC
>JAFAPR010000162.1 GCA_019247075.1 Solirubrobacterales bacterium | reverse complement strand
GAGGTCACCCTCGACTCATTGCTCGAGTTCGTAAACCAGGCCCGCGGATTCGATTTCACCGGGTACAAGCGGCCCAGCATCCAGCGGCGAGTGGCCAAGAGGATGAGCGAAGCGGGAGTCGAGAGCTACGACGAGTACATCGACTACCTCCAGGTCCACCCCGAAGAGTTCGCGTCGCTCTTCAACACCATTCTGATCAACGTCACGGGGTTTTTCCGCGATCCGCAGACGTGGGAGTTCCTGGCCAGCGAAGTCGTTCCCGAGCTCATCGGGCGCCGTCCACCAGAGGCGCCGATACGCGCCTGGTGCGCCGGCTGCGCGTCCGGTGAAGAGCCCTACACGCTCGCCATGGTGCTGGCGCGCGCGCTCGGGGAGAAGGGCTTCCAGGACCGCGTCAAGATCTACGGGACCGACGTCGACGAACAGGCGCTCGACACCGCCCGGCACGGCGCCTACACCCCACGCCAGATCGAGGACGTGCCCCGAGAGGCGCTCGAACGTTTCTTCGAGCGCACCGAGCAGCGGTACGTGTTCCGCAAGGACCTCCGGCGGTGCGTGGTCTTCGGGCGCAACGACCTGGTCCGGGACGCACCCATCTCCCGCATAGACCTGCTGTTGTGCCGCAACGCCCTGATGTACTTCACCGCCGAGACGCAGGCCCAGATCCTGGGCCGGTTTCACTTCGCGCTCGACAACGACGGCATCCTCTTGCTCGGCAAGTCCGAGATGCTGATCACGCACGCCGACCTGTTTACGCCAGTCGACCTCAAGCGCCGTATCTTCCGCAAGGTCGTGGTTCGGACAGCGCGCCGGGAACGGACCCGGTTCGTTCCGTACGCCCATCGCGACGGCGCGCTCGAGAACATCGGTCAGGTGCTGCGGGAGACCGCGTTTGACGTCGGCACGGGCGCACACCTGGTGGTCGATGCCGAGCGTTCACTTGTGATGGCCAACGACCAAGCGCGACGGATGTTCGACCTCGGCGTCGGCGACTTGGGCCGGCCGATACAGGATCTCGAGGTTTCCTACCGCCCTTTGGAGCTGCGGCCGCGCCTCGACGCGGTGGTCACCGATCTGAGCGGAATCGAGGTGAGCGCCGTTCGCTGGGAGACACGAACAGGACAGGAGCATTATCTCAACGTTCGCATCACGCCGCTCGTGTCCGACGGCGAGCTCATCGGCACGAGCATCTCCTACGGCGACATAACCGATACCAAGAAGCTCCAGGAGCAGCTGATGCGCTCGAAGCTCGAGCTCGAGCAAGCGTACGAAGAGCTGCAGTCGACGGTGGAAGAGCTCGAGACCACCAACGAGGAGCTCCAGTCGACGAACGAAGAGCTCGAGACCACCAACGAGGAGCTCCAGTCGATGAACGAAGAGCTCGAGACGATGAACGAGGAACTCCACTCGGTCAACGAAGAGCTCGAGACGATGAATGAGGAGCTACGCACCCGCTCCTCGGAGTTGACAGAGCTCAACACCTTCCTCGAGACGATTCTGGGGACCGTAGGGCTTGCCGTGGCCGTGCTCGACCGCGATCAGCGCGTCCAGGTCTGGAACGGCCAGGCTTACGAGATGTGGGGACTGGGCGCCGATGAGGTCGAGGGTCAGCACCTGCTGGGGCTCGACTTCGGGCTGCCCGTCGAGCCGCTGAAGCCATACCTCCGCAGCATCTTGGCCGCCACCTCCTCGCACGAGGAGGTCGTGCTCGAGGCGACCAGTCGCCGCGGCCGCTCCTTCAACTGCCAGGTGACGTGCCTGCCCCTGCGTGAGGCGGACGGAGACCCGGTAAGCGGGGTGATCGTGATGATGGAGGATGCCAGCGACGGCGCGGTCCCGTCGTCATAACGGGACGAACCGTTGATCAGCGATGCGACCCCGCCCGCTGCGGGGAGCCGTCGGTCTGCCGCCGGTCCCGCATGCGGTCGCGGATCTCGTACGCACGTTCGCGAATCGCTTGCGCCCGGTCAAGCCGCTCCTGCAGCCGACTGATCGAGCGCTGGTGCTCCTCGCGCAGGCGGTTGATGAGCGCTAACAGATCCTGACGCTGCGCTCGCGCGCGGTCCATCGAGGGCAGGTCGGTCGCGGCCCAAGCGGTGGGCTCGAGCTCGATTCGGCGGGGGGACTCGATGCGTCCCCCCTCGCCGCTTGGCTGCGGGGGCGACTGGAGCAGAAGCCAGCCGCCGTCGCTCTGGACGATGGCACCGCTTTGCACGAGCTCGCCCAGCGCGAGCGTGACCGTCGGGCGCCGAGCGCCAACCATCGCCCCCAGGGCCTCGTGGGTGAAGTGAAGCGGGAGCATCGTCCCAGCCGAGGTAACTTTCCCCCACGACTCGGCCAGCAGCCACAGCATCGCCAGCAGGCGATCCTCGACGCGTGGGAGCTGGCACAAGGCGAGTTGTGCAGCCAAATGGTCGAGCTGCTCGGCGAACCGCGCGAAGAAGTTGCGCTGTAGCTGAGGCCAGCGGGCGCAGGCGCGCGAGAACTCCTCGCCCAGAACCGCGAGTCTCACCTTCCCGGCGGCGTTCCATTCCGAGCGCGAGATCAGATTCGGGGATGGAGTATCGAACAGGAGGAGGACTGCCCCGGGTCCGAGCACACGCAACGCCGCTTGGTCGCCGAGCCGTATCTGGCGGTTGACCATCCCGCTGATCACCATCGCGTATGAGTCCGCGGGCCGGCGAAGTATCGCGACGGGATCAAAGAGCCCGTCCGCAAGATCGATCGCCGGGAGCGTCAGTTCGCCCGCCTGCCGCCGCTCGCCCTCCTCGACGAAGCGCAGGAAGTCGGGGTCGACATCGCCCAGCCGGACATGGACCTGGGGCGCGCCCGTGGTCTTACGGGCTGGCGCTGACACGGCCCTCAGCGTACCGGTTGGGAGCGCGCATGCAAATTGGGCGCTTGGTCCGCGTGCGCCGCGACAGGCGGGTGGGTGGATGCGCCGGATGCCACGCCAGGGGAGGGGGTCGCCGTCTGCTCCGCATCGACGTAATGACCGCCGCGCAACAGCGAGGCGGCCGCCGCCAGCAGGCACGCGACGATCGCGAACGCGAACGCTTCGTGCAAGCCATTCTTGAACGGCGCTGCGATCAGTTGGGGAAAGAACGATCTCCCGGTGAGGAGCGCTTGGTTGTGCGCGCTCACATGGGCGAGCATGTGCGCACCGAGCAGGTGCTGGGCCGGGTTGTATCCGAGGAAGGCGGCGAAGAGGACCGAGATCGGCGGGAGGTGGGCGACGTGAGCAGCCATGCCGCTGTCGACCCCGTGCGCGCGGAGCCCGCTTGATATAGCGGCCGGCAACGTCGCCGACAGTCCCGCGATCATCAAGGTGAAGAACACGCCCACGGACACGACCTGGGCCGAGTTCTGAAACGTCTGGTTCATTCCTCCTCCCGCGCCCCGGTCGCCCCGTGGCAGGCTGTTCATCACCGCGGCCCGGTTGGGCGAGGCGAACATGCCCATCGAGATGCCGGTGAACGCGAGCACGGCCGCGAACAGCGGGTAGCCGAAATCGATCGGCAAAACGGCGAGCAGGGCGAAGCTGATCGCGCTGCCAATCATGCCGCCGGTCGCAAACGGTCTCGCGCCGAAGCGATCGGAGAGGTAGCCAGAGAGCGGCCCGGCGAACAACATGCCGACGGTGAGAGGCAGCATGTAGATCCCCGCCCACAGCGGCGTATCGGCAAATGTGTAGCCGTGCTGGGGCAGCCAGATGCCCTGTAGCCAGATGATCAGCATGAACATCAGGCCACCCCGCGCGACGGCCGACAAGAAGGTCGAGACAGTGCCGAAGGTGAAGGCCCGGATCCGAAACAGCGGCAGCCGGAACATCGGGTCGGCAACCCTGCGCTCGATCGTCAAAAACGCCGCCAAGCAGACCGCGCCCACGGTCAGCAGGCCGATCACGCGTGGACTGCTCCAGCCCGTCGAATGGCCGCCGTAGGGACGGATGCCGTAGGTGGCCGCGACCATCAGGCATATCAGCCCGGCGGCGAAGGTCACGTTCCCTGCCCAGTCGACCGGACGGCGGTGGTGCTCACCTCGTTCCTCGAGCTTGAGATACGCCCACACCGTGCCAAACAGTCCGACGGGCACGGAGATCAGGAACACCAGCCGCCAGTCGATCGGCGCGAGCAAGCCACCGAGAACCAGCCCAATGAACATGCCGCTCACGCCGACGATGTTGTTGATCCCGAGCGCCATGCCGCGCTGGTCTGACGGAAACGCGTCGGTGATGATCGCCGCCGCGTTCGCCAGCAGGCAGGCGCCGCCGATTCCCTGCACGATCCGCCCCACGATCAGGTAGTCGGCACCGGCCGGGCCCGTCAGCCAATCGACAGTCAAAAGCAGCGACGCCGCGGTGTAGATGACGAAGCCGACGTTGTAGATGCGGACGCGCCCAAAGATGTCCCCCAGGCGGCCGAGGCTCACGATCAGCACGCTGCCAACGATCATGTAGCCGAGGATCATCCAAAGCAGGTAGAAGCTGTTGGACGGCACCAGCGGGTTCAGGTGGATGCCGCGAAAGATGTCCGGCATCGCGATGATCGTGATCGAGACGTCGAGCGTCGCCAGCAGCACCGCGAGCGTCGTGTTCGACAGCGCGATCCACTTGTAGTTGCCGGCAGCCCTGCTCGATGCTTGCACGCCCGCTCCCATGCGACCAGCAATTGTACAGGTAAACTGTACAAGTTGCCTGTCGATCGCTATCGTGCCCGCTCCGATGTCGGTCCTTACCGACAGCTGATCCGGAAGCCGATGCCGTCCGCGACCAAGCCCGACCCGGCATTGGTGGCCAGCGATCTCCGCGTGGTGCTGGGACAGCTCATGCGCCGACTGCGGGCTGAGCACCGTTTCCCGCTCTCCCACGGCGCGGTCCTCGGCCGGCTCGACCGCGAGGGCGCCCAGAGCGTCTCGGACCTGGCGCACGCCGAGCGCGTCCGTCCGCAATCGATGGCCCAGACGGTCAGCGAGCTAGAGGCCGATGGGATGGTCGCGCGCCACCCCGACCCTGACGACCGGAGGCGGTCGCTGGTGGAGCTGACCGAGCTGGGGCGCCTGACGCTCGCAGAGGATCGCGGTCGTCGCGAGGGCTGGCTCGCGCAGGCGATCGCGAGCGGCCTGTCGACCGAGGAGCAGGGGGTGGTGCGCGACGCCGTCGATCTCCTACGGCGTCTCGCCGAGAGCGCAGACCGCTAGCGCCCGAGCTGCCAAGCGCGGTCAGCCGCGCTCGAACATGCGGCGCCGCTCGTAGTCCGTCACTACCTCATCGAACAGCCGCTGCTCGGTGCGGCCGTAGTTCAGATAGTGACGCCATACCTCCTCGCCAAAGGTGGCGCGCGCAAACTCGCGTTCCTCCCACAACGCGATCGCCTCGCGCATGCTGGCCGGGAACGGCTCGGCGTCCGCGGCTTCGTACGCGTTGCCGACCAGCTCGGGTCCAGGATCGGTTCCCCGTTCGATACCGTCGAGCCCGGCCGCGAGCAGCGCCGCGTAGCCCAGGTAAGGATTGACGTCGGCTCCGGGGATGCGGCACTCGGCCCGCCGGGACTGCCCGTGGCCGACGATCCGAAAGCCACAGGTGCGGTTGTCGCGGCCCCAAGAGATCGAGGTTGGCGCCCAGCTCTCGGTCGCGTAGCGCTTGTAGGAGTTGATCGACGGTGCGATAAGCAGAGCCAGCTCTCTGACGCGCCCGCGCATCCCGCCGAGGAAGTGGTGGAAGAGCTCGGTCTCCTCGTGGCCGTCGACGAAGGCGTTTCTACCGTCCGGGGTGACGAGGCTCGTGTGAATGTGGCAGGAGCTGCCGATGTCCTTCTCCGACGGCTTGGCCATGAACGTCGCGGAAATCCCGTTCAGGAATGCGATCTCCTTGACTCCGTTCTTGTAGACCGTGTGGCGATCGGCGGAGGTCACGGCGTCGGCGTAGCGGAAATTCAGCTCGTGCTGCCCCTGCCACGCCTCGCCCTTGGAGAACTCGACGGGGATACCGGCGGCCTGCATCCCGCGGCGGATCTGGCCGATGACCCCCTCGTCCATGGTTGTAGCCAGGATGTGGTAATCGAGGATGTAGGGGATCGTAGGGGTGAGGCCGCTGTAGTCGCGCTCGTGGGCCTCGGCGTAGCTTTGCTTGTACAGATAGAACTCGAGCTCCGAGGCGAACATCGGCGTGTAGCCCATCCGCTGGGCGCGCTCGTACTGCGCGATCAGCACCTGCCGGGGGGACGGAGTAAACGGCGAGCCGTCGTGGTTACGGACATCGCAGAGGACCAGCGCCGTGCGATCGAGCCAGGGAATGCGACGCAGCGTCGCCAGGTCGGGGGTAATCGCGAAGTCGCCATATCCCTTCTCCCAGTTGGCCAAGTCATAGCCCGGAACCGGATCCATCTCCATATCGAGCGCGAGTAGGTAGTTGCAGCCCTCGATCCCGTGCTGGGCGACGTCCTCGAGGAAGAAGGACGCGTCGATCCGCTTGCCCATCAACCGCCCCTGCATGTCGGTAAACGCCGCCACCACCGTGTCGATCGAGCCAGCCTGCGCCTCGCCGCGCAACTCGTCGAGCGAGAGCATCCCCTCGACTCGTCCCGGCCCGCCGGGCCAGGCGCCGTCGCTTGATTGACTCGTCGCTGTGGTCGCGCGAGCCACGGCGTCGGCTGGTGGCTACTCGCCGCCGCCGGCTATCGTCGGCCCCGCGGTGGCGGCTTCCGTCGGCTCTATCAGGTGCCCCTGCTCGTCGGTGTCGATCGTGCGCACCGGTCCCTTGTATCGGTTCTTTGCGCCGAGCCACCACCAGATGCCGACGATCAGGCCGACGATCAGCACTAACGGCGAGTAATTGAAGGACGTCACCGTGAAGCCGGAGTTCCAGGGAGCACCGGTGACCGTGGTCGGCCCGTCAAGCGAGTACACGACCAACACGACGAATGCGATCGCGCCGATGTTGATCCACTTGTAGTGCCGTCCCAGGTTCCACTCTCCCACCTGGAAGCGGTTGCCCTGCCTCAGTCGCAGGTACACCGGGATGATGTACGCGAGATACAGCCCCACCGTGCAGATCGCGGTGATCGCGAAGTAGGCCCACGGGACGCCCGTCTTGGTGCCGAAGTACGCCGGGATCGTGATGATCAGCGAGACGATCGAGACAGCGAGCACGGCATACAGGGGAACACGCTTGGCGGTGAGGCGGCGGAACAACCCCCACCCGGGCATCCCGCGGTCGCGCGAGAAGGCGTACCAGGTGCGCGACGCGCTGGTGAGCCCGGCCGCTCCGCAGAACAGCTGCCCGACGGTGAAGATGATCAGCACGAACTTCGCCGCCCAGGCGCTGAGTCCGGTTTCGACCACGGGGATCGCGCCACCGCCCAGCTTGGTGATCGCCGCGACGTGAGTGGCCGCGAAGAGCAGCGCGAGCAGCAGCGCCCAGCCGGCGATCGCGGAGTAGAACACCGACCGCCACACGCCCTGGGCCGCGGCCTTGGCGGCACCCCGGGTCTCCTCGGCCGTGTGCGCAGATGCGTCGTAGCCGGTCTGCGTGTACATGGTCATGATGAACCCGAGCGGGAGGATGTAGAGCCAGAAGAAGGGGCCACTCGTGATCCCGCCGTGGAAACCCGTGTTGTTGAGCCGCTGGCCGAATACGAAGCTGAGGCTTTGGTGATGGCTTGGGACGAACGCAACCAAGCCGATGATCACCAGCACGCCGAGCACGTGCCAGCCGACCGAGACATTGTTGAAGATCGCGAGCAGCCGGTCGGCGAAGATGTTCACGACGGTGTAGCCGACCAGGATGATGAAGAACAGCAGCCAGGTCTCGTGCAGGATCGTCGAAGGGTTCGTGGTGGCGAAGTTGATGCCGAGGATGTTCAGCCCATAGAGGCTCAACACGGCTTGAAGGAAGAACGCGGCGCCGTAACCGACTCCCGCGACGATGCCGACCAGACCTACGATGTTGAACCATCCCGTGATCCAGCTCCAGCCGGGGCTGCCGAGCCTCGCCGACCACCAGTACGGGCCTCCAGCCGTGGGGAACGCGGAGGTCAACTCGGCCATGGACAGCGCAACGAGGAGGACGAATCCGCAGAGGATCGGCCAGGCGATTGAGATCGCGATCGGCCCGCCGGCATTCCAGGCGAACGAGAAGTTCGTGACAGGCCCGGCGAGGACCGAGATGATCGTGAACGAAATCGCGAAGTTCGTGAAGCTGCTCCACCCTCGCGCGAGCTCTTGCTTGTAGCCGAGGTTCGCGAGCTGGCGCTCGTCCTCGCCCAACTGTTCGGTCGTCTTGGTTTCAACCACTCCGTCAGGCATGCGCCACCTCCCGGAAATGGGGCCCCGGATGACTTACCGCCGCGGGGTCACCCCCAACAGGGGGGCGACGATACGCTTACCCCCGAAGGATGTCAACGCGGCCGCCTGAGGACGTCGAGGTCGCCGTCGTCGGCGCCGGCGTGGTGGGCGACGCAGTTGCGCTGGCGCTCGCCCGGCGGGGTGTCACGGTGGCCGTACTCGAGGCCGAGCCCGAGCCGGCGCTCGCCGCCAGCGCGACCAACTCCGGAATCCTGCACCTGGGATTCGATTCCGTCCCCGGCGAGCTCGAGACCGCCCTCATCGCGCGTTCCGCCGTACTGCGGCCGTCCGTGCTGGGCGCGCTTGGAGTGCCGGTCTTGAGCTGCGGCGCGCTGGTGCGAGGGCGCTCCCCGGCGGATCGAGAAGCGCTGGCCGCGCTTGCGCGCAATGCCGCCCGCAACGGCGTGGCGGCCCTTCTGGAAGGCGATCGCCTGGCGATTCCCGGCGAGTCGGTGACGGATCCGGTCGCGTTCAGCTTCGCGCTGCTGGGCGCCGCGCAAAGGCACGGCGCCGTGCTGCGGACGCGCTTCAGGGTCGTGGCATTGGAACGGGCCAGGCAGGGGTTCACCCTCGTCGCCGAGAGCGGGGAGCGCGTTAGCGCACGCCTAGCTGTCAACTGCGCCGGCCTGCGTGCGGACGCGGTAGCTGCACTGGCGGGCGACCACTCCTTCGCGATCTATCCCCGCAAAGGGGAATTCCTCGTTTTCGCGCCGGCCCCGGCACAGCGGCTCGACCGCATCCTGTCGCCCCTGCCGAGCCGCCGCACGAGGGGCGTGCTGGCGTTTCCGACTGTCGATGGCATGGTCGTCGCCGGGCCGACAGCGGTCGACCAGGAGGACAAGGATGACTGGTCCGTGCGGCCGGAGGCCCGCGCGGAGATCGTCGCCGGGGTGAGCGGCCTGTATCCGCCGCTCGCGGATGCCGAGCCAGTATTCGCCTACGCGGGGCTGCGGCCGGCGGGGCGCGGCACAAACTACGTGATCGGCCCCTCGCCGGCGTGCCCGCGACTGGTGAACGTGGCCGCGATCCGCTCCACCGGCTTGAGCGCTTCGCTGGGGATCGCTGAACGGGTCGCCGAGCTCGTCGCAGCCCTGGGAGTCGCGCTCGGCCCCGAGCGCGAGCTGGAGCCTGGTCCCACCCCGGCCCCGCGCGGAAGCTGGTGGCGCCGCACCGCCGAGTACCGTGCAAGCGCTCACGCATGACCCTGATGCTGGGGATCGACGAGGGGACCTCGGCCGTCAAAGCGGTCCTCTACGACACCGACCTGCGTCCGGTGGCGCAGGCACGCCGCGAGAAGCCGCTGTCGCATCCGCGGGCCGGCTGGGTCGAGCAAGACGCCGACATGGTGCTGAGCGCGGTGGTCGAGGCCGTCGCCGAGCTCCTACGGGGCACCTCAGAGGAGGTCGAAGCCTGCGGTCTCGATCACCAAGGTGAGTCGGTTCTGGCTTGGGATGCCGACAGCGGCCGCCCGCTCACCCCCGTCGTCACCTGGCAGGACAAGCGCTCGCTGGAGGTGCTGGACCGGCTTGAACGGGACGGGCGCGGCGAGGAGGTCCGCCGGCGCAGCGGGTTGCCGCTCGACCCGTACTTTTCCGCGGGCAAGCTCGCCTGGCTGCTCGAGCACGACGCCGGCGTACAGCGCGCGCTCGCGCAGGGGAGGCTGCGCCTGGGGACCGTCGACTCCTTCCTGTGCGACCGTCTGGGCGCCGGATTCGCGACCGACCCCTCGACCGCCTCGCGCACCCAACTCGGCGCACCCGAGTGGGACCCGCGGCTGCTCGAGATCTTCGATATCCCGCCTGAAGTCCTGCCCGCGATCTCCGACTCGGCCGGCGACCTCGGCGTGCTACGCCACGAGTCGTGGCGCGCCGAGCTGCCTTTGCGCGCTCGCTGCGTCGACCAGCAGGCGGCGCTGGCGGGCGCCGGGTGTGTGGTTCCAGGACGGGTCAAGGCCACCTACGGCACGGGGGTGTTCGTGCTTGCCCACGCCGGAGCTAAGCGGCCGACACCTGACGGCGGCCTGCTGCCGACGGTCGCCTGGCGGCTGCACGGCCGTGTGGAGTGGGCCCTCGACGGAGGCGTCTTCACCGCGGGTGCGCTGCTCGAATGGCTCAGCCGCGACCTCGGCCTCGCCCCCGACCCCGCCGTGCTGGCGGCCGCCGCGGCCGGAGCCAAAGACTCGGGCGGGGTGATGATCCTGCCCGCGCTCGCCGGCGTCGGCGCGCCGTGGTGGAAACCTGAGGCTCGCGCCGTGATCGCCGGGCTCAGCGCAGGCACGAGACGAGAGCACATCGCGAGGGCCGCGCTCGAGAGCATCGCCTGGCGCGTGGCGGACGTGATCGAGGCGGTGCGGAACACGGTCGACGTCGAGCTGCTGCGCGTCGACGGCGGCTTGACCCGCGACTCGACCCTGCTCCAACTCCAGGCCGACGCGGCGGGCCTGACCGTCGAGCGAGGCGCGGTCGACGCGACGGCCGCCGGTGCCGCCGCCCTGGCGGCAGTGGGCGCGGGCTTGTGGGGGTCGACGCTCGAGATCGCCGAGCGCGTAGCTACTGGCGAGAGGGTGGAGCCGCAGCGCGGGGCGGCGTGGCGAGCGTCCGCACACGCGCAGTGGCGCGCCTTCGTCCAGCGCGCCACTGCGCTCTAGCCCGACGACGCCTAGCGGAGACCGTGGGCGCCGGCGGCCTCGCGGCGGACCGTCATGGTCGCGGGGCCAAATCGCCGCGCGGGCGCAGAGCGCGGTCTGGTCCTGGTCGCCGGTGACGCGGCGAGCCTGACGCGCGCACGCTCGCGCTCCTCGACGTGCGAGCGGTAGATCGCCCAGAGGTGCAATCCGGAAATCGTCAGAACCACGAACGCGGAAAAAACGACGTTGAGAATGATGATGAGCAACATCTCTGTCTCCTTCGCTTGATTGGTGCTCATTCAGGGTGGCCCGCGGCGCGAAGAGAGAAGTGACATCGCCGTATGAAAGATCTAAGAGCGCGGTGGCGTTCGGCGTAACACAAACTCTTATCAGCGTCCCACGGTTCTCATACAGCCGGCGGGCATGGTGGGCGCACCGAGAAAGGAGGTGATTGATGCGAAGACTCCTGCTTACGCTCGCGCTCGTCGGCTCGCTCGCGGGCGGCAGCGCCGCGATTGCAAGCGCGGCGACTTCGACAACCGCGACCTCGAGGGGCCTCACGACGCATACGGCCACCACGTCGCCGCGCAGCGGCGCGGCGCCCAGGGCCACACCCGCGCCCGGTCGCGGCGGCAGCTCGCATAAGTGCCCGCACATGTGATCGCCTGACGGCGGTTGCGGCGCACACCATGACGCGGCCCGGCTCCCCAGCCGGGCCGCGTCATGTCAAGCCCTCACTCGTTGCCTGCGCCTGGCGCAGACGGACCCCACCTGCGCTCAGGAGATCCCCACGCCGGGCTGGCGCTCGGGCGCTGCCGCGACCACCCCCAGCTTCACTGGCGGCCCGAAGGAAACCTCGAGAAGCGCCCCTCCCCCGGGCGCGTTGCTGGCCCTGGCCTCGCCCCCATGCGCCACCGCGGTTTGCCTGACGATCGCCAGGCCCAGCCCCGATCCGGGCATGCGACGGGCATGAGCCGCGCGATAGAAGCGGTCGAAGACGTGGGGAAGGTCAGCCTCGCTGAAGCCCGGGCCATGGTCGCGGACGGACAGGGACCCTCCGTGCAGCCGCACATCGATTGCTCCCTCGGGAGGACTCCACTTGCGAGCGTTGTCGACCACGTTGGTGATCGCCCTGGTGATCCGGTCGGGATCGCCTTTGACAACCGTCGGCTCCAGCTGGAGGTTGAACTCGATGCCGGGTGCGCGGCGGCGTGTCCGCTGCACCACGTCATAGACCAGACCGTCGAGCTCGACAGGCTCGGCCCGCGCACCGGGAGCCGAGCCACCCGCAAGTTCGAGCACGTTGGCCACGATCTGGGTCAGCTCGTCGAGCTCCGCAAGGATCGATCCCTGGAGGGTTTCGCGGTCCTCGACGGGCAGCCGCTCCGATTCGAGAAAGATCTGGATGTTGCTGCGCAGCGCGGCAATGGGCGTCCGCAGCTCGTGCGAGGCGTCGGCCACAAGGTTGCGCTGCGCCTCCATGGACCGCTCGAGCGCGTCGAGCGTCTGGTTGAAGCTGGCCGCCAACCGGTGGAGCTCGGTGGGGCCCGTCTCCTCGAGACGGCGGGGCCGCTCGAGCTCGCTGGTGACGTCCTCCGTGCGGCGCAGAAAGCCATCGATCGGGGCCAGTGCCGCACGCGAGATCGTCAGGCCTAACAGCGCGGCGAGCAGCACGCCGCCCGCGATCAGCACCCCGTACGGAAGCAGCAAGCCGTTGAGGATCGAGTCCACTCCGGTAAGCGGCAGCGCCACCTGAACGGCCCAGTGGTCATAGGGATCGCCGACAGTGAGGACCTCCAGATGGACGCCGTTGACGGTGGTGGAGGTGAAGAGACTCCCTCGCGCTCGCCGAGCGATCTCGACCATTCGCGGGTCGACCGGCAACGCGATCCTCTCTCCCGATGGATGCGCCGTCGTTCCATCGCTGTGCACGACCTGGAAGTAGCCAGGAGCGCCCCCGAACTCGGGCGCCGGCGGGATCACGAATGCCCTGGGCTCGTGGTCCGGTCGCCCGCTGGGTTCGCCGCCACGCGGCACACCCGGCGGCTGCCCCCGTGACGCGCGGTGGTGCGGCTGGAGGAACGGCTGCGCGCGCTCGCGCAACTCGTGCTGCAGCTCACCGACGAGGTGCGAGCGAGTGGTCAGGTAGCCGACCACGCTGATCGCCACCGCGACCGCCGCTACAGCGAGCGCCGCCGCGATCGCGATCCGCCGCCGGAGGCTCACTTCTCCTCAGCTCCCGAACGGTGAGCCGTCAGGGCTCCCGCAGCGCATACCCCACGCCGTGGACGGTCTGGATCAGCCGCCGCTCGTTCCCGGCCTCGAGCTTGCGGCGCAGGTAGCCGATGTACACCCGCAGCGCGTTGCCCGAGGGGCCGAAGTCGTATCCCCAGACCCGGTCGTAGATCAACTCGGACGTGAGCACCCGCCGGGGGTTGAGCATGAAGAGCTCGAGCAGCTGGAACTCCGTTCGCGTGAGCTCGACCTCCCGTCCCCCGATCCGGGCCGCGTGCGCGTCCGGGTCGAGCTCGAGCTCTTCGAAGCGCAGCACGCGGCCATCGACGCCCTCCACGTGGCGGCGCAGGATGGCCTTCAGGCGCGCCTGCAGCTCCCGCACGTCGTACGGCTTGACCAGGTAGTCGTCGCCACCGGCCTCGAGGCCGTCCACGCGGTCCTCGACCGCGTCGCGGGCGGTCAACATCAGGATCGGGGTGCGGTTGCCCGCGTCTCGCAAGGTCTTGCACACGCGCATCCCGTCGATGTCCGGGAGTCCGAGGTCGAGCACGATCGCGTCGGGCACATCGCTTTGAGCCCGCAGCATTCCCTGCTGACCCGTCTGAGCTTGAATCACCTCGTAGCCTCCGAGCAGCAGCGCGCGCCGCACTGCGGCGCGCACCGCGTCGTCATCTTCGATCACCAAGACCCGCATCGCTCTCCTGTCGCAAGGTAGCGCGCCAAAAACTCAGCAGCGCGGAGCTAACGAAGGGTTGTGTAGAAGGGGCCGGGACCATAGCCGTAGCCGTCCGGTGCGAATCCGCTCGGCAATTGCACCGCGGTGGGCGAGCCGTTGCTCCCGCCCTGCCAGGTGACGCTGAAGCGATTCCCGGAGAGCGAGGAGGGGCTCGCGCCGGCGGATGACTGCTGCTGCACCACGAGCTGCCCGTCGGAGGAGAACCCGGTGACCACGAATCCGGGGCCGGCAGAACCGTCCGAGCTCAGCTGCACCGGCGTGGTCGACCAATCGCTGTCGGAGATCCCTCCCGTGTGCCCGTCGGCAGTGGCGGTGGCGGACGTGATGTTCACCTTGCCGAAGTCGGCGAGCGGCAAAATCGTGCTGCCCGAGGGGCTCACTTCGGTCGGGGCCTCGACGATCCACTCGGCGCTCGACGTGTCGGGCCGGCTCATGTGGAGCGCCTTGGTCACCGACTGGCCGGTCGTCTGATCTGCGAGCGACACGGTCACGTCACTGCCATTGACCGTCACCCTGGCTGAGATCTGGTCGCCGGGGTGGATGGCCAGCTTCAGCGGTTGCTGCGCCGCCGGGACCAGCTCGTACCAGGCGAAGTACTCGGCGTGGCCGTTCACAAAATCCGACGCCGTGCCGGTCTGTTCAAGCGCGGACGAATTGTTGCCCGCGCCGCCCAGACCGACCCAAGCCACCGAGTAGCCTTGCCCGCCGCTCCCGGTCACGGCCGGGACGCGCCAACTGCCGGACACGCTGGAGAAGTTCTTGCCGCTGTCAACGTAGCCGGCCCAGTTCTGGCTGACGGCCTCGCTCGACTGCGTTTGGGCGGACGCGGTGGCCGGAATGGCAGCGATGCCGGCGAAATACCCGGCCGCGCCGAGGGTCGCCGTCGTGGCGAGCGCCGCCGCCCGCTTCAAATGGTTGTGCGATTTCCTGATCATGGTTTCAATCTCCTGCTGACACAGATGTGAGTTAGTTGCACTATGGACAGCTTCCGTAAGAACTCCCTGTGCCGTTTCGAAGCGACTCGTAAGAGACTGCTGTGATCGGAACCAGCGAGGTGCGGGAGGCGGCGCGGCACCTCGATGGCATCGCGCATCGCACCCCCGTGATCAGGTCCTCTGAGCTTGACCGAAGAGTGGGAGCTCGTGTCCTATTGAAGGCCGAGTCGCTTCAGCTCACGGGCTCGTTCAAGTTCCGGGGGGCGTACAACAAGATCGGCGCGATCCCACCCGCGACGCGGAGCCGCGGCGTGCTCGCCTTCTCCTCCGGCAACCACGCCCAGGCCGTCGCGCTCGCCGCCTCGCTGCTGCACACGCATGCCACGATCGTCATGCCTGCCGATGCACCGGCCTTGAAGCTCGCCCGCACCCGCCGTCACGGCGCCGAGGTGGTGACCTACGACCGCTACGCCGAGGACCGAGAGCAGATCGGCTTGGCGATCGCCGAGCGGCGCAACCTGACAGTGGTGCCGCCGTTCGACGACCCACTCGTGATCGCCGGACAAGCTACCGCCGCGCTCGAGCTGGTCGAGCAGGCGGGTGGGCTGGATCTGCTGGTCGCGCCGGTCAGCGGTGGCGGCTTGATCGCGGGCTGCGCTATCGCGGTCAAGGCGCTCTGCCCTCCGGCACGCGTGGTCGGCGCCGAGCCCGCGGCCGCTGACGACTACCGCCGCTCGCTCGCCGCGGGCCGCCGAATCGCCATCGACGTTCCCCGCACGATCGCGGACGCCCTCCAAGTGACGGCCCCTGGCGAGCTGACGTTTGCGATCAATCGGGAGCTACTCGACGGCGTGGTCACCGTCACCGACGCGGAGCTGATCGATGCGATGCGGGTTGCCTTCGAGGAACTGAAGCTGGTGCTCGAGCCCGGCGGCGCCGCCGGGCTTGCGGTCCTGCTCGCGGGGAGAGTGAGCTTTTCCCAAGACGCTCGGGTAGGAGTGATCCTGTCGGGCGGCAACGTCGATTACGCGCGGTTCTGCGAGCTGACCTCGGCCACCGCCGCGACGAGCCGGTCCACGTCATCTGAGTCGTTGTAGAGGACGATGCTCGCACGCACCGCGCCGCCACTCTCGCGCAGGCCGAAGCGGTCCATCAGCTCGTAGGCGTAGTTGTCCCCGTGCCAAACCGAGATGTCTCGCTCGGCGAGGCGCCGCGCGACCTCTTCCGGCGAAATGCCGTCGACGAGAAACGAGAGCGTCGAGGTGCGCCGCCGCGTCGAGCCCAGCAGGCGGACGCCGGGAATCTCCCCGAGGCCGTGGAGGGCTCGCTGTAGCATCGGCTCCAAGTGCCCCTCGATCGCCTCAAGCGCCGCGCGGAGCCGCTCCCGGCGGCCGCCGGGAGCGCTTGAGAGGCCGGCGAGCCAGTCGACCGCCGCGGCGACGCCGGCGAGCAACTCGAACGGCGGCGTCCCGCGCTCGAACCGCTCCGGCACCGCGTCGGGGGCGGGAGCGAGCTTCGCCGGGCTGATGCGCTCGAGCAGATCGGGGGCGGCGACGACAGCGCCCGTGTGTGGTCCGAAGAGCTTGTACGTGGAGAGGGCGTAGAAGTCGGCACCGAGAGCCTCCACGTCGACGGGTCCGTGCGAGGTCGCGTGTACCCCGTCCACGTAAGCGAGCGCCCCTACCCGGTGGGCGCGGTCGATGATCGCGCGCACGTCGGGTTTGGTCCCGATCGCGTTCGAGGCGGCGGTCACCGCGACCAGCCGGGTCCGCTCGCCGATCAGCTCGTCGAAGTTCTCGGCGGGCAGCTCCCCGCTGGCCACGTCGAACTCTGCCCAGCGGAGTGTCGCGCCAGCGCGCTGGGCAGCCCGGACCCACGGCCGGATGTTGGCGTCGTGGTCCAGCGAGGTGACGATGACCTCGTCGCCCGACCCCCAGCCGGCGGACAGCGCGTTCGCCAGATGAAACGTCAGCGTGGTCATATTCGGTCCCAGCACCACCCCTTCCGGCCGGCCGCCGACCAGGTCGGCGAGCGCCCGTCGGGCGGAGCTGACGGTCTCGCCGCTCCGCGCGCTGGCCGCGAACGCTCCATGCACGTTGGCCATCGCGAAGCGCATGGCGTCGGCGACCGCCTCGATCACGGCCGCCGGGACCAGGGTGCCCGCGGCCCCGTCCAGGGCGACGACGCCTTCCACTAGCCCGGGGAACTCAGCCCTTATCGCCCCGATCGATCGGGTGAGGGCGGGACCGCCGTGGGGAAGCTCGCCCTCAGCCCCGATGGCCGGGCCGCTCCGCGCTGGCCGCCGTGCGGTTGGTGAGGGGCACGTACCTGCTTCTCGCGGCCGCCACGGCGCCCGCAGGAAGTAGCAGTCCCACGGCGAACGTCGCCATCGCCATGAGGACGGCAAGCGCCGCGACTCCAGCGCGCTTGAGATCGTCTCTCCGCACGGGGCGCACACCCTTTCAGATTTTTGGCGCCCGCGCATCACGCGGCTGCAGGCTCACCGCGACGGCGGGGAGGGCCAGCCGGCGGAGCTCGGCCAGGATCGCCGGCAGCGCCGCGGCGGTCCGCCGGTGCGAGCCCGGACGGCTGTACCAGTCGGCGTCGTGCAGCAGCACCACGTCACCGGCACGAAGCCCCTTGGTAGCCAGCGCCGCGATCTCGCCGGGAGTGGTGTGCGCCCGCCAGTCGCGGCCCCACTTGGACCACAAGAGCGGGTGCAGCGATGCCCGGCGCACGGCGGCAAGACCCGCGAGCTTAAACACGCCG
>JAFAPR010000155.1 GCA_019247075.1 Solirubrobacterales bacterium | reverse complement strand
CTTGCACCGGTCAGAGCGCGCCGTAAAGGTAGCCGTCCCACAGCTCTAGCCAGCGCTCGCGATCGCGGTCTTGCAGCCGCCGAACGCGCACCGCACCGCCGAGCTCGGGCATCGATCGAGCGTACGTGCACAGCGCGGCCTCGAGGCGCAATCCGAGCCGTCTAACCGGTCAAGCCCGTGTGCTGACCCTGCGACAATCTGCACGTGGCCCCAGACTCGACCCCGCGCACTGCACCCCCGCCAACACGGCGCAGCCCGCCCGGTGACTCGCCCGGGCAACGCCCCAGTCCGCCCGGTTGGAGGGTGACGCCCGCGCCCGATGGGCGCGGTGGCCAGGGGCAGACTCAGCCTCCACGCGGACCGAACGCCCGCTGGCTGCTGTTGCTGCTCGCGGTCGGGCTGCTGGCTCTCAACCTCTGGTTCTCATCTCAGGCGCTCCAGCCCTCCCCCCGGGTCGAGATCCCCTACGCGCCGACCTTCGTCAACGAGGTCAACGGCGGCAACGTCAGCTCGATCTCATCGACCGGCAGCTCGATCGAGGGGACTTTCAAGAAGGCGGTCACCTACCCGCCGAACACCAAGAACGCCCAGAGGACCGCCCTCTTCTCGACGCAGATCCCGTCGTTCGTCCCCGGGTCGGCCCTGTTCACGATGCTCGAGAAAGAGCACGTCACGATCAACGCGCACCCGCCTGCGGCGGGACCTTCGTTCTTTGCCGAGCTGCTGCTCGGCTTCGGGCCAACCCTGCTGTTGATTCTGCTGTTCGTGTTCATCATGCGGCGTGCCGCCGCCGCGGCAGGCGGCGGACCGGGAGGATTGATGTCGTTCGGTCGCTCGCGGGCGCGACGAGTGGAGGGCGGCCAACAGCAGGTGACCTTCGCCGACGTGGCAGGCATCGACGAGGCCAAGGAGGAGCTGACCGAGATCGTCGACTTCTTGCGCAATCCCGACAAGTACCTGCGGCTCGGCGGCAAGATCCCCCGGGGCGTGCTCCTATCGGGCGCGCCCGGCACCGGCAAGACCCTGCTCGCCCGCGCCGTGGCCGGAGAGGCCGGAGTGCCTTTCTTCCAGATGTCCGCCTCCGAGTTCGTAGAGATGATCGTCGGCGTGGGCGCTTCGCGGGTGCGCGACCTCTTCCAGCAGGCCAAGGCCGCGGCCCCGGCGATCATCTTCATCGACGAGCTCGACGCGATCGGACGCTCGCGCGCCGGCGGCGGAGCGAATATCACCGGTGGCCACGACGAGCGCGAGCAGACGCTCAATCAGATTCTCACGGAGATGGACGGGTTCGACCCGCGAACCGGGGTGATCGTGCTCGGTGCGACCAACCGTCCCGAGATCCTCGACCCCGCGCTCCTGCGACCGGGGCGCTTTGACCGCCGTGTGGCCGTCCAGCCGCCCGACCGCGCCGGCCGTGAGGCGATCCTGCGCGTCCACACGCGCTCGGTCCCGCTGGCGCCCGACCTCGACCTCGGGTCGCTCGCGTCCGCTACCCCAGGCATGGTGGGCGCCGACCTTGCGAACCTGGTCAACGAGGCGGCGCTGCTGGCGGCCCGGCGCAACCACACCAGGGTCTCCAGGGAGGACCTCACCGATGCGCTCGAGCGGATCGTGCTCGGCGCCGAGCGCAAGGTCATGCTGAGCGAGGATGACCGCCGGCGGACCGCCTACCACGAGTCCGGCCACGCCATCGTGGGCATGCTGGTCGAGGGCGCCGACCCCGTCCGCAAGGTCTCGATCATTCCCCGCGGGCAGGCCTTGGGGGTCACCTTCTCGGCGCCCGATGCGGACCGCTTCAACTTCGACGAGCGCACGCTGCTGGCGCAGATCAAGGTCGCGCTCGGCGGTCGCACGGCGGAGGAGCTCGTTTTCGGCGACATCACGACCGGGGCCGAATCCGACATCCAGACGCTCACCCGGATCGCCCGCCACATGGTCGGCCGGTGGGGAATGAGTCCGGCCATAGGTCCGATTGCTGTGCTTCCCAGCGACGGCATGAGCCCCTTCCTGACGGGCGCTGCCGAGAGCTCGGAGGCGACCCAGCGGCTGGTCGACGACGAGGTCCGCCGCATCGTCGAGAGCGCCCACGCCGACGTCACGGACTTGCTGCGCTCCCACCGTGGCAAGCTCGACTCGCTCGTCCAGGCTCTGCTTGACCACGAGACGCTGGACGAAGCCGACGCCTACGCGGCCGCCGGCCTGCCGCGCCGCCAGGCGAGCGAGCCCGAACGGCAGCCCGCGGTCACCGAGGCGACGTAGTCGCTCTAGGAGCAGGCTCTTAGTCGTGCAGGTGCGTGAGCCGCGCCAGCGCCTCGTGGCATTCGACTACGCGTTGCTTGACGGGGTCGTCGTCGGGGCGGTCGTGGACCATGTCCCACGTGCGGTCGGCGACCTCGCGCGCGCTCTCCGGCGTGGCCTGCTCCCACAGCCGGTCGACCACCTGCAACTCGAAGGTCTGTAGCTGCTCCGCCGGTTCACCGGGCGCAAGGCGCGGGAGGGGCTCACCGACCGCCTCTCTCCACATCGCCGTGGCGACCAGCAGCCGGTTGCGCAGCGTGATCTGGTCCATCGCCCTCGTACATGCTAAGGAATGCGAGACACGCCGCGAGCGAACCAAGGAGGTCAGCGATGGAAGAACGGGCCAGCCGTGGACGGGAACCAGAGGACGAAGAAGAGCAGCGCGGCTCAAGCTCCGACGAGCAGGGATACGAGGGGGCCGGAGTAGAGGAGGGAGGCGGATACCAGCGCAGCACGGAGGGCGGCGGCGGGTACGAGCGCAGCGGCAAGGAGGACGAGGACTACGACCCCCGACAGGAGGGCGAGGACTACGACCCCCGACAGGAGGGCGAGGACTACGACCCCCGACAGGAGGGCGAGGACGACGACCCCCGACAGGAGGGCGGCGGCAGGTAGGGAGACGCCAGACGCTAGATCACTGGCCGGCGGCCGGCAGCTCCTGCCGCAGGCTCTCGACCGGCGCGAAGAGGTCGCCCTGGCTCGCGATCCGCCTCAGGACGCCCTCGGTCGTGAACGTGAGCAGCTCGGGCTCCGCCTGCTCGCGGCAGCGCGCCACCTCTTCCCAGCTCACCGGCGTGGAGACCGTGGGAATATCTCGGGCACGAACGGAGTAGGCGCCGACAGTGGTCTTGTGGGCGTCGTTCTGGCTCCAGTCGACAAGCACCCTGCCGGGGCGCAGCCGCTTCGTCATGCGCGCGGTGACGAGGTCGGGTAGGCGCTGCTCGAGCAGTTCGGCGACCCGGCGCGCGTATGGCTTGGTCACCGCGTAGGAGGTGGGCGTGTTGAGGGGCACGCAGACCTGCATCCCCTTGGAGCCAGAGGTCTTGGCCAAGGCCTTCAGGCCCAGGCGATCGAACAGATCGGCGAGCACCACCGCGATCTCGCAGCAGCGCACGATGTCCGCGGGCGGGCCCGGGTCGAGATCGAACATCAGCATCGTGGGCCTATCTGCGTCCTCCACGCGAGACAGCGAGGGGTGCAGCTCGACGTCCGCAAGGTTCGCGAGCCACACCAGCGTCGGACGATCCTGTGGGAGCGTGTAGTCGACGCCGCCGATGCTGTGGGTCTGCACCCACTTGGGCCGGTGCGACGGCGACTGCTTCTCGTAGAAGTACTCGCTCTCGACGCCGTTCGGGTACCGCTTGAGGGTCAGCGCCCGGTCACGGAGATGCGGCAGCGCGGTCTCCGCCACGCGCGCGTAATAGGCGATCAGATCGCCCTTGGTGAAACCGGTCTGGGGGAAGAGGACCTTGTCCCAGTTGGAGAGCTTGAGCGCCCGGCCGTCCACCTGGACGCTCAGCGCCCCATCGGGAAGGGAGCTCACCTGGTCAAAGAGCGTTTCCGGGGTCGCTGCCG
>JAFAPR010000102.1 GCA_019247075.1 Solirubrobacterales bacterium | reverse complement strand
GATCGCGGCATTTCTGGCCAAGCACCAGATGACCGGCAGGATGCAGTACCTGGTTGGCACGCGAGCCCAGCTCGAACCGGTCTGGCACCGGTGGCGCGTGAGCGCGTCGCTCCCGAACAGCCACCACCAGGTCATGCACACGGCGCTCGTCTACGGCATCAGCGGGAGCGGGAAGGTGATGACCGTTTACCCGGCGAACTTCGCCCCGACCGACATCGCCCACGACGTCCCGATCCTCGCGAAGCTCTGAGGGTCTCTCACCCTCGAGCCAGCGCGTTAACTCGGCTTAGGCTGTCCCCATATCGTCTGTCGCTGCCTGACTTCACATCGATCCTTGCCCGGCGAGGCCCTTTCCCCAGTGAGCACCGTCTTCGACCCTCCAAAGAGCCCTCTCGGCGGCGACCCTCGCGGGACGCCGGGATCTCCCGCCGACCCGCAGCTTGAGCCGGCGCGCCCGCACCCCTGGCGGCGCATCGTGCTCGGTTGCCTGATCGTCCTTTTGTGTGCGGCGGGCGCCAGCGCGAAGTTCTTCTCCGGCGAGCTCGAGACGTTGCGGTCGAACTTGAGCATCAACCCGAGCCTGCACGTGGGCAACTCGCTCGCCCCGGCAGGCTTCGGTGGCCCGCAGACACTTTTGCTGGTCGGCAACGACCAGCGCAAGCACACGACCACCACCCCGGTACTTCCGCACGCCAACGAGATGCTTTTGGTGCGCATCGACCCGGGCAAGCCGTACATCTCGATGATGTCGATCCCGCGGGAGCTGATGGTGCCGATTCACACCGCGGCTGGCATCGTCACCACGCGCCTGAACGCGGCGCTGGCCTACGGCGGGATCGAGTTGTTGGTGAGGACGATCAAGCAGGTCACGGGGCTCGCGGTCAACCACGTGATCGAGATCGACTTCAACCACTTCAAGTACGCGGTTGACGAGATCGGATGCGTGTACTCGACGGTGGATCGCCGCTACTACCACGTCAACGTGCCGGGCGGCCCCCAGTACCAGGAGATCAACCTCCACCCCGGCTATCAGCGGATGTGCGGGTCGCAGGCGCTTCAGTTCGTCTCCTACCGCCACGGCGACACCTCGATCGTGCGCGACGCGCGCGATCAAAGCTTCCTGTTGGACGTCAAGAAGCAGTACGGGCCGACCCTGGTGGACAACATTCACAAGTTCGAGCGGATCTTCGGGGAGAACGTGCAGACAGATCCCAGCCTGCACACCACCTCCGGGATCCTCAACTTGATCGGCACGTTGATCAGCTCCGCCTCGCTCCGCGTCCGCCACGTGAACTTCCAGGTGACGCTCGAGCCGATAGGCGCCAATCCTTGCGGGTGCGACATCGCCACGCCGCAGCAGATCTCCGCGAGCGTGCACGACTTTCTCCATGGCAGCTCGCCCGTGCCCAAGAAGCGCACGAGTCAGATCGCCAAAGCGGTGCACAAGCGCGCCGTCGCGGCACGCCTCCCGCTCAGCCCGACCACTCCAGCTGAGCTCGGACAGGCGCGCTCCGTCGCCAGGAGGCTCTCATTCGCGCTCGAGTTTCCGCGCGTGCAAGACAAGGCTGGAAATGGCACGCCTGTCGATCTGCGCACCTACGCGATCCAGGCGCCCGGCGGAGCCAGGGCCCCCGCGTACGTGGCGGTCTTTCAGGCGGCGGGGCTCGGTCAGTACTACGACGTGGAGGGAACCACGTGGACCACGCCGCCACTTCTGGACAGTCCGGATCAGAGCGTGTCGGTCGGAGGCCGCACGTACTACCTCTATTACGAGGGCCAACACCTCGAGCTGGTCGCGTGGTATGAGCACGGAGCTGCCTACTGGGTACGAAATACCCTGACGCAGGCGCTCGGCAATGGCGAGCTGCTCGCGATCGCGCAGCAGACCGCGCCCGCCAGTGCGCACATCGCTCACGCAGCCGCGCTGCGGGCGGCCGCGTTGCCGCAGCGTGTGCTGGCCCAGCCCGAATACGGGCCCACCCACACGCTTGGCTCGCTCGGTGGCCTGCTGGCCCTCGTGGCGCTGCCCGTGCTCGCGATCCCGCTGTTCACGCGCCGGCGCGAGCTGGCAGGGTTACGGGCGCAGCTAGCCGGCACGATGCAGCGCGAGGGACGCCTGAGGGTGGCGCTCCCGGACGCATCCGGGGGCCAGGGCGCGCCTACCATGGGCCCGCGCGAGGCGGCCCCGGTGGCCGCCGGCGCGACCGCTTCAGCAGGCCGCCAGCGGACCATGCACCGGGCAGCCGGGATGTCGACGCGCACGCGGGTCATCACGGTCTTGGGAGCGCTGACGCTCGCCTGCGCCGGGGTGCTCGGCATCGTGTTGAACGTCGATGCGGGGCGGGCGCATCACGTGCGCATCCGCCACGTTGTCCAGACGATCCCCTCTGTTCCGGTCGCGGTGCTGAACGCAACCACCCAGCCGGGAGCCGCTGGCAGGCTCGCCAACCGGCTGCGCAAGCGCGGGGTAAAGATCGCGACCGTCGGGAACCTGAGGGAGTCGCTCCAGCCGGGCTTGCTGATCCTCTATCAGCCGCGAGCCAGGTCCCAGGCAGCGGTGCTGGCACATCTGCTGGCATCACGCTCACCCGTCTTGGAGCCGATCGATCCGACCGCGCAGGCGGCGGCGGGCGGCCACACCAAGCTTGCGGTCGTGATCTCCTAGCTGCGTGCGCCGCGGAGCTTGGGTGAGCGCCAGGGCTCATCGAGCCGGCGCTGGAGCTCGGGCTTGAGGTCGTCGATGGCGATGCGGGTCTGCGCGAGGGTGTCGCGGTCCCGAACCGTGACGGTGCGGTCCTCGAGCGACTGGTGGTCGATCGTCACCGCCCACGGCGTTCCGATCTCGTCCTGGCGGCGATAGCGACGGCCGATCGCGCCGCCCTCGTCGTACTCGGCCTGGAGCACCCCGCGCAGCTGCCCATGGACCTCGCGCGCCAACTCGGGCTGGCCGTCTTTGCGGACCAGTGGCAGCACCGCGACCTTGACAGGCGCGACCGCAGGGTGGAGGCGCAGCACGGTGCGCGACTCGCCCTCGATCTCGTCCTCGTCATAGGCGTCGGCGAGAAACGCGAGCATCGCCCGGTCCACCCCTGCCGCCGGCTCGATCACGTGAGGGATGTAGCGCGTGCGCGTCTCGGTGTCGAAGTAGCTCAGGTCGTCTCCCGAGTGCAGCGAGTGCTGGCGGAGGTCGTAGTCGCCGCGGTTGGCGATGCCCTCGAGCTCCTGCCACCCGATCGGGAAGAGGTACTCGATGTCGTCGGTGGCGCTCGAATAGTGCGAGAGCTCGTCGTTGTCGTGGGCGCGCAGGCGCAGGTGGTTCTCGCGGATGCCAAGCTCGAGGTACCACCTCATGCGCTCGGCCAGCCAGTACTCAAACCAGGTCTCAGCGGCGGCGGGGGAGACGAAGAACTCCATTTCCATCTGCTCGAACTCGCGCGTGCGGAAGATGAAGTTGCCGGTCGTGATCTCGTTGCGGAAGCTCTTGCCGACCTGGGCGATCCCGAACGGCGGCTTCTTGCGCGCGAACTGGAGGTAGTGCTTGAAGTTGAGGAAGATCCCCTGCGCGGTCTCCGGGCGCAGGTACACGGTCGAGCCCTGCTCGCGGACGGGCCCGATCGTGGTCTCGAACAGCAGGTTGAAGTCGCGCGCTCCAGTCAGATCACAATCGGGTGTCTCTCCTGGATGCTTTGAGGGCTTGCGCCCGCACTCCTCCTCGTCGAGCCTATCGGCGCGGAAGCGGAGCTTGCACGTGCGGCAGTCGACGAGCGGGTCGGTGAAGCTCTGCACATGGCCGCTCGCCTCCCACGTCCTCGGAGACTGGATGATCGCGGAGTCGAGCGCGACGATGTCGTCACGCTCCTGAACCATCGCCCGCCACCACTGCGCTTTGACGTTGTTCTTCAGCAGCACGCCATAGTGGCCGTAGTCGTAGCTCGAGCCCAGGCCGCCGTAGATCTCGCTGCTCGGGAAGACGAAGCCACGCCGCTTCGCGAGCGAGACGAGCTTGTCCATCGTGACGACATCTCCGGCCGTCTGTGCGTTTTGGGGCGTCTGCGCAGTGTCCGGGTCTGCGGTCACGCCCGCCATGCTAACCGGGCAGGTCAACCGGTCCATGCTGGGCTCGGAGACCGCGACCAGCCCGGTGCCGTTGGCACTCCACCCTTGAGAGTGCCAAGCGTGTGTCCTATACTTGGTGAAGCAATGCCGATCTACGAGTACCGCTGCGAGGAGGGTCACACCTTCGAGGTGTTGCAGCGCATCACCGACGACCCGCTTGCCGCGTGCCAGACGTGCGAGGCGCCCGTGGAGCGCGTGTATCACCCGGTAGCGGTTCATTTCAAGGGATCGGGCTTCTACAACACCGACTACGGGACCCGGAAGCGCCAGCGCGAGAACAGCGAGTCGGAGTCCTCGGAGAAAAAGGGCGATTCCGGCAAGGCCGAGACGGGCAAGTCCGAGGCCAAGAAGTCGGATAAGGGTTCGCAGAAGGCCGACACGAAGGCCGCGGCGTAGAGCCGCGGGCCGATCACCCGGCTGGCGTCGCTTTCGGGCCTCCGCCACCTCCAAATCCGGGGAAGTGGCATACGGCCGCGGCCTGCTTGAACCCCGGCGGCTGCATCAGGCTCTGGGCAGGGGTTGCCCCATTCGTCGTGGAACTTCGTGACGGCGGCCCGGGTGTGATCGTTACATAGTTACTGCGGTTGGTGCCTCCTGGGTGGGGTTGGGGTGGTGAAGGTGGAGCCGTCGTTCGATCGCGACGGCGAGCTGCGGGAGCTGGA
>JAFAPR010000187.1 GCA_019247075.1 Solirubrobacterales bacterium | reverse complement strand
GTCGCTGGCAGCGCTGGCGCTGGAGATTCTGCTTCGGTTCGGGGCCGCCGACCCGGCGCCCCTCGTGGAGCGGTTCTTTGCCGGCTGGGTCCCGGCGGGCCTTGACGAGAGCCGACTCGAGGACCTACGCGTCTGGTGGACACACGGAATCCTGTGGTGGACCGGGTTGAGCCTCAGCTTGAGTGCTAACTCCGATGTCGACCTCGCGGACGTCTACGCGGCCGCCTGGCACTCTCTGGAGAACGACAATCCGGTGAGTTGGCTGTCCGGGACGCCGCAGGGGGGATCCGCGCGGAGCAGCTCGGAGGTAGCGGTAGCGGCGGGTAAACACATGACAGGCTGGGCCTGTCAACCAGCTGAAGCCTACCCAGGCGCGAGGGTGTCGCGCCCACCGACGAACACGGTTCCTCTGATCGAAAACCAGGGCTGACGCCTGACTGAGGTCGCGTCGAGAGCGACGCTCTCACTCGAGGCGTCGTCCAGGCCCGGCTCCCGGCTGGGACTGACTGCTGCAGCGCCGGGCGGATTCAGCAGCCTGCCGGTCGCGACGAGAACGCTGGTTCTCGATCTCAGCACCGGCGCTGCCCTGGGCGGGTGGGCTGCTGGTTTCGGTGCAGACCAGCGGCGCGCGGTGCGCTTGGATCGATGCGGCTGATGCTGTTGCGTGTCGTGCGAGTGCGGGGGTTTACTGCTGGCGTCAAGCAAGTGGCTGCCTGCGTTCCTAGGAGCGCTGTGCGTCGGCTGGAGTCGGCTGATGTCGGTAAGACCAAGTGCCGGACCTCCGTCGTGGTTGGCTAAAGGGTGCCGATTCGGTCGGGTGGCCAGTAGGTGAAGAAAGCGTCTCCGATGATCCAGCTTGCCGGGACAGGACCCCAGAATCGGCTGTCGTCTGAATCGCCTCGGTTGTCGCCCATCACGAACCACATACCGCGCGGCACCTGGATCGGGGTTGCAAACGTGCAGGCGGCTTCCCCGGGGAAGCAGGGGCGGGTGTAGCGGTCGGCTTCTCGGTGCCCGTTCCTGATCACGTGCCCGTCTTGGATGGCGATGACGTCACCGCGTCCGGCAACGATTCGTTTGATGTAGGTCTGGTTCGATTCCGGATTCGGCCAGTCGCATGCCATTGTCGCTGGATGGGGTCGCCCGCATCGCTCGCTGGCGGCACCCTCGGGTGGGTGAAATACGACGATCTGGCCGATGTGCAGCGACTTGAAGATGCGGTTAACTAGTAGTCGCTGGTGGGGTACGAGCGTCGGTTCCATTGAGCCGGTGGGAATCCTGTATGGCTTGACAACCCAGGCCTGGATCGCGATCGCAAGTCCGACCGCAACCAGTACGGTCGCGATCAGCCCCGCGAGCGATCGCGCGCGAGGTCTGGAGAGCAGCGGCATGTGCGCGACAGATGACTTCGGCTCTTGGCCTGGTGGCTCGTCCGGCTGTGCTCTTGCCGCCGCCTACTGGCCTGTCCAGCTGCGACATGAGTTGAAGGGCCGACGTGGAACCCCGGCACCTTCGCGGCCGAGGCCTGGGGAAGCTCGGCCGCTGCAAGGGTCACGAGCGACATCGCGCCGACAGCGACCCAGGGAATTGGAACCCCGCGTAGGCGTCGCCAGGACAGAGAACGAGTCGAACGAGTGGCTCGTACAGCGGCGACGATCGTGTCCACATCGCCCAGCCGCGCCATCGCATCGCGAAGCGCCGCCTCCTCCGGCACACCGGCTTGCGTGAGGTCAGCCACGCAGTCGTCGAGGTGGTGCTCAAGCTCCCTGACGAAGCGGCGGCGCTCCAACCATCCTCCGCCCAGCGAGCCCGCCAGTCTGGCCAGAAACTCGGCTCTGGAGTCGCCGCTAATCTCCAGCCCCCTCTGGCGCGGGTCCAAACACAGAGTCGATCGCGCGACTCAGACGCTGCCAGCTCTCAAACCGCTCGCGGAGCACATTCTGGCTCTGCGGTGACGCGGCATACACGCGCCTGCGCCGCCCGCTGACCTTCTCCCAACGACTGCGCACCAGGCCTTCTTTCTCCAGCTTGTGCAGGACCGGATACAGCGTTCCCTCGGGAACCTCAAACGCGCCACCCGAGCGAGCACGCAGCTCCGACGCGATGGCATACCCGTGCAAGGGACCCTGCTGAAGGATCGCCAACAAAAGACCCTCAAGCTGTCCCTGGAAGCCATTCATACCTCGATAGCCTATGCATCGGCGCAAGAGGTGTCAAGGACAATCCACTTGCGCTACCGAAACACGAGTGCCTCAGGCTAACTCGAGCCGTGTCGCCCGGCCCTCTCAGAGCTGTGCTCAGGACGAGAACGAGCAGCGGGCGCGAGGCCATCCCGGGGCCACAAAAGCAGCAGCCATCGACCGCGCCAGCCAGAGCGCTCCATCGGGCTTACGAGCAGCGTTCTCGCTGCGAACCTGAGGCTGGTGAATACGCCGGGCGGAGCGCAAGTCGACGCGAGCCGCGGACCGGAACCCGCGCGAAGTGGTGGCGCGGGACAGCGTCGCCCTTGGAGGCTAAGCAACAGCCGCCGTGGTGACGGCCGTGCGCTTGCTCAACCCGGACCGGCGACCGGGCACTAACGACCGCCCGCGCACGGCCCCCGGCAGACCGCCGCGGGGAGCGCCGCTTCTGCATTAACGAAGGCTCAGCCGTCTCGGCGTCCGGCTCTGGTCACTTCTGGCTGCTGCTCTGGGTCGGCGGTCAGTCGGAGCGGCAGTGCTGGCCCTGAGTGCTCCGGGGGCGACGTTGCAGGAGCGCGAGCTGAGCGCCGCTGGGTTCCGCCTTTGACGCGATCGCTAGCAGCCATCCGGCTCGCACCCCCCGCCAGCACGTGCGCGCTTCCCGCGCAACGCAGGGAAGCCTGCACAAGCAGCGAGATGCGCGCGGTGGAAGAAGAGCAGGGATCGTCGGCTCGCGGTGCGATCGAGCGGACGCTGCTAGTGAGTGCCCGACCAGATTTCGCGCTCGCGTAGTGTGTCTGCGACCCTGATGGCCTGGCATATGCCGACAGGGGTTCGGACGCTCATACCGCGCGGAGCGCCTCGGTCGGCGAGAGTCGAGCGGCCCGCATCGATGGGTATAGGCCGGCGATGGCGCCGGTGGCCAGGGCGGCGCCGACGCCGCCATAGAGGGCGAGGTCGGGGATCTGGACTAACTGGTGCTGGCTGATCGCGTAGACGACGGTTGCCAACGCGCCGATGACCGTGCCGGCCACGCCGCCCACGACCGATAGGAGCAGCGCCTCGACCAGGAACTGCTGGGCGACGTGGCGGCGGCTGGCCCCCAATGCCCGACGCAGGCCGATCTCGGAGCGGCGTTCGAGGACGGAGATGACCATGACGTTCGCGATGCCGACGCCGCCGACGAGAAGGGCGATCGCACCGAGACCGAGGAGCAGCCCGTTGTACGCGCCCTTGGTGACTAGCTCGGCTTTGAGGATGTCCGAGGGGAAGTTGACCGCCACGACCGAGGGGTTGGCTGGGTTGACGGTCGGGGGCAGGACCGCGGCCACTTCGTTGACCTGGCTGGGCACGCTGCGGAGGTATAGCCCGGTGGGGTGGCCGTCGAAGCCGAAGTCGTGCTCGGCGATGGGGAACCCGATGAATGCCATGCTGTCCATTTGGGACACCAGCTGCACTGGGTTCAAGATCCCGACGACCGTGAACCAGTGCCCGCCGATCCACACCTGGGTCGGGTTGGTCAGGTTGTTGATCCCGAGCAGGCTGGCTGCCTCGGCGCCGAGGACCACCGCCGGGTAGCGGGCTGTGGCCGCGTTGAGGAAGGTGCCGTGGGCGACGCTGGCACCTAACGTGGCGGGAAAGGTCGCGTCGGTCGCGGTCAGCGAGATGCCGAGGGTGTCGTTGGCCGGGACGAGGGAGCTGCGGTACACGTAGATATTGGAGATGGCGCCGATCTCTGTGACGTTTGTGACCGGCCCGACGCGTGAGGCCATGCCTTCGGCGGTGGTGGGCAGCTCGGTCGGCTGCCCGAAGGCGGTGCTCGAAGGCCCTACGGTGAGGAGGTTGCCCAGCCGCCCCAGCTCGTTCAGCAGCCCCGACTTGGAGGATTGGGAGATCCCGAGCACGCCGACGATGGCGGCGATGCCGATGCTGATGCCCAGGACCGAGAGCGACGCGCGCAGCCGCCGGTTGCGCAGCCCCAAGCTCCCGACCCGAAGCAGGTCCCGCCGCGACAGCCGAGAGCCGCTGCCGTCACGAGCCGGTCCGCGTATCACCGACGATTCTCCCGTCTCGGATCTCGACGCGCCGCTGCATGGCTGCGGCGACGTCGAGGTCGTGGGTGATGAGGACGATCGTCGTGCCCTCCCGGTGCAGCTCGCGCAGCAGCTCCAGAAGTGACGCGCCGGTCGCCGAGTCAAGGTTTCCGGTCGGCTCGTCGGCCATCACCAGCGCCGGCCGACCGGCGAGGGCCCGGGCGATCGCGGTGCGCTGTTGCTCGCCGCCCGACAGCTGGTTTGGCCGATGATCGACACGGTGGTCGAGCCCGACCCGCTCGATCGCCGCCTCGGCCAGTCGGCGGCGCTCAGCGATGTGCCCGCCCCGGTACAGAAGACCGTCGGCGACGTTGTCCAGCACGCTGAGCCCGTCGAGCAGGAAGAATTGCTGAAAGACGAACCCCAGACGGCGGGCCCGCAACCCAGACAGCTGCGTGTCGGACATGGTCGAGGTGTCCTCTCCCGCGACGCGGACCACGCCGCGGGTGGGTCGCTCCAGGGTGCCGATTACGTGCAGCAGAGTGCTCTTGCCCGACCCGGACGGCCCGACGATCGCGACGAGCTCGCCTTGGTCGATTCGCAGGCTGACACTGCCCAGGGCCACGACCGGCGGGTCCCCGGGATACTCCTTGACCACGTCGATCAACTCCAGGACCGGCGCTGGCGGGGCGGCCTCGTCGACCGGGGCCGGGACCGCCACGATCACGACGACGGTACCTCGACCCGGGTGCCGGCGGTGATGCCGGAGCCGCTGACCTGGACAAGAGTGTTCGCGTACAGGCCGGTGGTGACCCCGACCAGGCGGCTCCCGCTGCCAGTCACCACGTCCACCCCGAACCCGCCGCCCTGGAGGGCCAGCAGGGCGTTCACCGGCACCGCAAGGACGTTGTCGGCCCGCTGGGTCGTGATGTTGACGTTCACCGGCGCCTGGTCCAACGTAGCGAGCGTCGGGGTGCGGCCCAGCCTGATCGTGACGGTCACCGTCGGGGTCGACGAGTTGCCCGTTCCGCTGGACTCGCACGGCGACTGGTTGGCTGTGCCGCCGCCGCCACCGGTCCCGACGCCACCGCCGCCGGGGCAGGTTGCCACGTTGCCGACCGTCTCGATCTGCCCCGCCACCCTGGAGGTGCCGTCTGGCAGCACGATCGACACCGCGTCGCCGGGCTTTACCAGGTACTCCTGGGATACGTCCAAAGCGACGGTGACGATCGGGGTGGTGCTCGTCGCCGTCAGCACCGTGCCGCCTCCCGAGCCGCCACCGCTCCCGCCGGCACCGCCCCCACCGCCCACGGACGATCCGACCGAAGCCGTGACCGACATGACCCGTATCGGTCCGGGCTCGAACACCACCTGGCCCAGCAGGATCTCGCCGCTCGCGGGCAGACCGAGCGCGCGCTGCCACCGTTCGACTGCGCCGGCAGTCGCCGACGAATAGTGGTCGCTCTGCGTCAGTCCGGCGCCGTAGCCGAGCGCGATCAGATCATGGCTCAACTCGCCCACGTCGGCGCCGTCGGACATGCCGACGTGGAAAGCCCGGTAGGCGGCCACGGAGCCGTACAGCAGCGGCACCGGCTTGTTGTTCAGCGAGTAGACACGCCGGTCCTGCTTGATGATCTCGCCCGCCTTCGGCAGCCACGTGTATGTCGTGCCCGGGTTCACCGCGGTCGCTTGCAGCAACCGCAGGGTCTTCTGGTCGCCGCGCAGCTTGGTCTGGTCAAACGCGAGCTTGGCCTGGTTCTGGTGGCGATCTCGGGTCGCGGCCAAAGCGGCGGCGGCCAGCTGCTGCCGGGCCTGTTTCAGCTGCGTGCGGTCCTGGGTGACCTTCTGGGCGTCCTGGCTGCAGGCCGCTGTGGACGCTCCCTTGCCGGCGCAATCCTTGACCTTCTGTGCCATGTCCGATCGGAGGGTGGCGGACGCGGTTTTGACGCTCGTCCGGGCCGCTGCGATCGCCTGGTCATCCGCGCTCGAGGCGTCGGACTCGGCCCGCTCGTCGGCGGACAGGGTCTGCCGGTCCTCCGCCACGGTCTGCTGGGCCGGGACGACCTGCTGGGGGCTCGCCCCCGACGGGGCGGGGACGGTGTAGGAGCCGCCGTAGCCAATGGAGCCGCCGACCTGCA
>JAFAPR010000326.1 GCA_019247075.1 Solirubrobacterales bacterium | reverse complement strand
CTGCATCGCGTACGAGACGGTCGAGGACACGCAGGGTCGGCTGCCGCTGCTCGCGCCGATGTCGGAGGTGGCGGGAAAGATCGCCACGCAGGCCGGAGCTTTCTTCTTGGAGAAGCCGCTGGGGGGCCGGGGCGTGCTGCTCGGGGGCGTTCCCGGGGTGGCGGCCGCCAACGTGCTGGTCATCGGGGGTGGCGTCGTGGGCATGAACGCGGCCTTCATCGCGGTAGGGATGGAGGCCAACGTATACGTGTTCGACCGCGATCTCGACCGGCTACGGGAGCTTGACGTGGCACTCGCCGGCCGGGCTTCCACCTGTTTCTCCTCCACCCTGGAGATCGAACAGCGGCTGCCCGACGCCGATCTGGTCATCGGCGCGGTGCTGCTGCACGGCGCGCGCGCTCCCCGCGTGATCACCCGCTCGCAGCTGCAGCTGATGAAGCGCCAGGCAGTGCTAGTGGATGTCTCCATCGACCAGGGAGGCTGCTTCGAGACTTCGCGACCCACCACGCATTCGGATCCTGTGTACGAGGTCGACGGCGTGACCCACTACTGCGTCGCGAACATGCCCGGCGCCGTCCCCATCACCTCGACCTACGCGCTCACCAACGCCACCATGCCCTACGTCCTGCACCTGGCCTCGGGCGTAATCGACGCCGTCATGGCCAGCCCAGGATTGAAGCTGGGCGTGAACATCGCGGGTGGTCAAGTGACCTACGACCCGGTCGCCGAGGCGGTAGGGGTCGCCAGCGTCCCGGTGGATGATGCCCTCGCGGCACGTTCGGGGGCTCCGGGGTAGGCGCCTAGCGCTTGCGGGAACGGTTTGCGGCCCGAGCCTTGGCCGTGGCCTTGGCTAAAGCCTCCTGAGCTAGCGCCTCGTGCCCGGCGGCCGCTGCGGCGCGAGCCCTGGCCTGCACCATCCGCTGCGCGGCGGAGCGAGTAGTACTGCGGACATGAGCTTCCAGCTCGGCAATCGCCTTGACCACGTCCTTGTTCGCGCCTGCCCGCGCCGCGGCTACCGCGGCTTGGTAGGCCTTGTTGAGGGCGGCGATGTGGGCCGCCTGTTGAGTACTCGCGCGGACACATGCCCGTCGTGAGGCGAACCCGGGCTGGCGGGCGAATAGCCTCCGGGTCACCATGACACGCTCGACGACACGCTTCGAGACCGTCACGGTGACGCTTACCCGACCCACCGTGGCGCGAGCGGCGGCCGAGACCGGCGCGCCCGCCTGTACAGGGATGCGAATCGTCATCGTGCGGCTGGCAGAGGATGTCGCGTGAGCCGTCACGCACGCGCGCGTCGGCCCCGCTCCCACGAACTGGGGCGGAGGAGGATGCCTTCCCTTGCCACCGCTTCCTCCAGCCCCACCGCCCACCAGCAGAAAGGCACCCACCATGGCAGCCGTGGCCAGCACCAGCACGAGCACGAACGGCGGGCGACGGCGCAAGCGCGCGAAGCGCAAGGCAAAGAGCGGGACCCGGGTCATGGAAGAAGCGAATTTACGCCCTGCTACGCTTGCGCACCGCATGCCCACCACTAGTCAGCTGATCCGCAAGGGGCGCACGGCACCCAAGAAGAAGCTCGACACGCCCGGTCTCAAGTCGGGCAAAGGTCGCAAGAAAAAGGTCGCCGCCCCGCAGCGGCGAGGTGTGTGCACGCGCGTACAGACCACCACGCCGAAGAAGCCCAACTCAGCGCTGCGCAAGGTCGCTCGCGTGCGACTCACCAACGGCATGGAGGTCAATGCCTACATCCCCGGCGAGGGCCACAACCTGCAGGAGCACTCGGTCGTGCTTGTACGCGGAGGCAGGGTGAAGGACCTGCCCGGATACCGCTACAAGGTGATCCGGGGCACGCTCGACGCCGCCGGCGTGAGCGACCGCAAGAAGTCGCGCTCTCAATACGGCGTAAAGGCCAGGTAACCTTGCCTCGCCGCGCCCAGGCCCAGGTCAGGCCGATCGAGCCCGACGCCGTCCACCGCAGCCGGCTGGTCCAGCAGGTGATCAACAAGGTGATGCTGGACGGCAAGAAGTCCGTCGCGGAGATAATCGTTTACGACGCCCTTGCTCTGCTCTCGGAGCGCACGGGCAAGAACCCGGTCGAGCAACTGGAAGCCGGCATCAAGGCGCTGACCCCGGTACTGGAGGTCCGCTCGCGGCGGGTGGGCGGGGCCACCTACCAGGTTCCCGTCGAGGTCCCGCCGCGCCGCGCCCGCACCCTGGCCGTGCGCTGGCTGGTTCAGTACGCGCGCCAGCGGCGCGAGAAGGCGATGCACCAGCGCCTCGCCTACGAACTGCTCGATGCCCAGCAGCAGCAGGGCGGCGCCTACAAGCGCAAGGACGACATCTACCGCATGGCGCAGGCCAACAAGGCCTTCGCGCACTATCGCTGGTAGCGGCATCTCCTTCCCGTCGGGGGCGCCCTGGGGTGCAGCCTAGCGTTTCCTCCCCGGCGCCTCCACTGCGCGGCGTGGCGCGGTGCGCGCCCTCCGCCAATGGCGTGGGGCGGTGCGCGCCTTGGATGTTTGCCGCGAATAGCGCGGTAAACATCCAAGAGGGCGCCGTGCGTTGGCGCAGAGAGAGAAAAGCACGAGGGTGGCCCACCGCACGGGACCGGGGGCTGCGGCGGGACCGACCCTCGCCGACACAAATGTAGCCGAGTGAGGTCGCCGCGGCGCCAACGGCCGTTGTCAGGATTCTGACGCCAGCCAGGAAAGCGCACGGGTCACGCCATAACACAACCACCCTGAGGGACGGCTCCGCGTCTCCAAGCGGGAGGTCCAGCTCTTTGCTTGCTCCAAGCTTCGCCGGGCGGCCGTCGCGCGGGCGCCATGCGAGCGGGGAAGGCTGAGATTGCCTGCTATATTTGGTGTTCGCCTTGGGGGCGTGGCGCTTACTTGTGCCCGCTCCCTGGCGTGGTGTATCCAAACGATGGATGAGCCGACCTGAACATTCGCCCGGGCCCGACAGCCGTGTCGTGAACGGGCCCAATGGGCCCTTTTTCATGTCCGCAGACGGTCCCGGGAACCAGCAAAAGCGGTCGATCCGCTGTCAACCCCCACCGGCCTCACAGCCACTCCAGACAAATGCCTCGCAAGTTTCCGCTCGAGAAGATTCGCAACATAGGGATCATGGCGCACATCGACGCCGGCAAGACGACTACGACCGAGCGCATCCTCTATTACACCGGTCGGACCTACAAGATGGGGGAGGTTCACGAGGGCGCGGCCGTAATGGACTGGATGGCGCAGGAGCAGGAGCGGGGGATCACGATCACCTCGGCCGCCACCACGACGCAGTGGGACGGTCATCGGATCAACATCATCGACACTCCCGGGCATGTCGACTTCACCGTGGAGGTAGAGCGCTCCCTGCGGGTGCTCGACGGAGCCATCGCGCTGTTTGACTCGGTCGCCGGCGTCGAGCCTCAGTCCGAGACGGTATGGCGGCAGGCCGATAAGTACCGCGTGCCGCGCATCGCCTACATCAACAAGATGGATCGGATCGGCGCTGACTTCGGCATGGCGTGCGGACGATGGTCGAGCGGCTCGCCGCTCACCCGGTCCCGGTCCAGCTTCCGCTCGGCGCGGAGTCCGCGTTCTCGGGCGTGATCGACCTCGTGGCGATGAACGCGATCACCTACAAGGACGAGTTGGGCAAAGAACAGGAGGTCACGGACATCCCAGCAGAGCTGCTCGAGTCAGCGCGGGTCGCGCGCGAGCATCTGCTCGAGGAGGTCTCGCACCACGACGACGAGCTGCTCGAGATGATCCTCGAGGAACGGGAAATCCCGATCGCCAAGCTCAAGGCCGCAATCCGGAAGGCCACGCTCGCGATCGAGATGACGCCTGTGCTGTGCGGCTCGAGCTTCAAGAACAAGGGCGTTCAGCCTCTGCTCGACGCGGTGGTCGACTATCTCCCCAGCCCGCTCGACGTCCCCCCGGTGGATGGCCTCGAGCCGGCCAAGGGCTCGCGGAACGGCGACGAGCGCCACGCACTGCGGCGCCCGTCCGACGATGACCCGTTTGCGGCCCTGGCGTTCAAGATCATGGCCGACCCCTACGTCGGCAAGCTCACGTATTTCCGCGTCTACTCGGGCCGGCTCGAAGCGGGCTCGCGCGTGCTCAACGTCAATACGGGACGGACCGAGCGGATCGGGCGGATCCTGATGATGCACGCCAACGACCGCGAAGAGGTCAAGGAGATCCACGCGGGCGACATCGCGGCGGCCGTGGGCATCAAGCAAGTCTCCACCGGCGACACGCTGGCGGCGTCCGACCGGCCGATCCGCCTGGAGACGATCGAGTTCCCCGAGCCTGTGATCAAGGTGGCGATCGAGCCCAAGACCAAGGCCGACCAGGAGAAGATGGCCACCGCGCTCGCGCGGCTGGCGGAAGAGGATCCGACCTTCCAGGTGCGGACCAACGAGGAGACGGGCCAGACCGAGATCTCCGGCATGGGCGAGCTCCACCTCGAGGTGCTCGTCGACCGCATGCTGCGCGAGTTCAGGGTGCAAGCCAGCGTCGGCCGGCCGCAGGTCTCCTACCGCGAGACCGTCCGTGGCCACGCGGACCACGTGGAGGGACGGTTCGTACGCCAGACCGGCGGCGCCGGCCAGTACGGCATCGTCTACATCGACGTCGAGCCGGCGCCGGGCGAGGGGTTCGACTTCGTCAACAAGGTCAAGGGCGGCTCCATCCCGACCGAGTTCATCCCGGCGGTCGAGAAGGGGGTGGAGGAGGCCATGGAAAACGGACCCCGTGCGGGCTATCCGATGGTCGACGTCCGCGTCACCCTGACCGACGGCAAATACCACGAGACGGACTCCTCGGAGCTGGCGTTCAAGGTCGCCGGGTCGCTTGCGCTCAAGGCGGCGGCCCAGCGCGCCAAGCCGGTGCTGCTCGAGCCAATCTTCGCGGTCGAGGTCGTCACCCCAGAGGAGTTCATGGGCGATGTGATCGGCGATCTCAACCGCCGGCGCGGCCACGTCTCCGGCATGGAACAGCGCGGCAATGCCCAGGTTGTCGATGCCCACGTGCCCCTGGCCGAGATGTTCGGGTACGCCACCGACCTGCGCTCGATGACCCAGGGCCGCGCGACGTACACGATGCAGTTTGAGCGCTACGACGAGGTGCCCGCGAACGTCGCCGAGCGAGTGGTGGGGGAGCTACAGCCGGCCTAGTGGCGACCGCACAAGAGAAGTAGGTATTTTTTGGAGGTTCGTCTCTAACAGACGAGCGAAATCTAAAGAGCACGAAGGAGCGAAAGCAAGTGGCGAAGGCCAAGTTCGAACGCGACAAGCCCCATGTCAACGTCGGGACCATCGGTCACATTGACCATGGCAAGACGACGCTGACCGCCGCCATCACGAAAGTATTGAACGAGCGGTACGGCGGCACCGAGGTGCGATCGTTCGAGTCGATTGACAACGCTCCTGAGGAGAAGGCGCGCGGGATCACGATCGCAACCTCGCACGTCGAGTACCAAACCCCCAACCGCCACTACGCGCACGTCGACTGCCCCGGGCACGCCGACTACGTCAAGAACATGATCACGGGTGCCGCGCAGATGGACGGGGCGATCTTGGTCGTCTCGGCGGCCGACGGCGCGATGCCCCAGACGCGGGAGCACATCCTGCTCGCGCGCCAGGTGGGCGTGCCCTACATCGTGGTGTTCCTGAACAAGGCGGACATGGTCGACGATCCGGAGCTGCTCGAGCTGGTCGAGGTCGAGATCCGCGACCTGCTTTCCGAGTACGAGTTCCCTGGCGACGACATCCCCTTCGTGGTCGGGTCGGCGCTCAAGGCGCTCGAGGGCGACAAGGACGAGGAGCAGAAGATCCTCGAGCTTGCCGAGACCCTCGACACGTACATCCCGGAGCCCGTGCGCGACCTGGACAAGCCGTTCCTGATGCCTGTCGAGGATGTGTTCTCGATCACCGGCCGCGGCACGGTGGGCACGGGGCGCATCGAGCAAGGAATCATCAAGACCGGTGAGCAGGTCGAGATTGTCGGCATCCGCCCCACCCAGAAGACTGTCGTCACCGGGGTGGAGATGTTCAAGAAGATCCTCGACGAGGGCCGTGCGGGGGACAACGTGGGATGCCTGTTGCGTGGCACAAAGCGAGAGGAGATCGAGCGCGGCCAGGTGCTGTGCCGCCCCGGCTCGATCACGCCTCACACGCAATTCAAGTCCGAGGTATATGTCCTGAAGAAGGAGGAGGGCGGCCGTCACACGCCGTTCTTCAGTGGCTACCGGCCACAGTTCTACTTCCGCACCACAGACGTCACCGGTGTCGCCAAGCTGCCCGAGGGGACAGAGATGGTCATGCCCGGCGACAACATCCAGATGGAGATCGAACTGATCCAGCCCATCGCGATGGATCAGGGGCTGCGGTTCGCGATCCGAGAGGGCGGCCGCACCGTCGGCTCGGGGGTCGTGACCGAAGTCGTCAAATAGTTGTCCGGCGGCGGGCCTGACGGGTCCGCCGCCTTTTGGAAAAGCAGTAGATACGACCAAGCGGGCGAGCCCCTAAAACCGGGGACTCGCCCTCTTCTACCGATGGCAACGCTCGCGCAGAACAAAATCAGAATCCGGCTGAAGTCCTACGACCACTCGGCGATCGAGACGGCCGCGCGCGAGATCGTCGAGACGGCCACCCGCACCGGTGCCACCGTCTCCGGCCCCGTCCCGCTGCCCACGGAGAAGAACGTTTACTGCGTCATTCGCTCCCCGTTCAAGGACAAGGACTCGCGCGAGCATTTCGAGATCCGCACCCACAAGCGGTTGATTGACATTCACCAGCCGACGCCCAAGACCGTCGACTCCCTGCAACGGCTCGATCACCTGCCTGCGGGCGTCGATATCGAGATTCGACTCGCGTCCTAGTGGTTCGATGGCCGCGATCCTCGCCAAGAAACTGGGCATGACGCAGCGGTTCGGCGACGGCGGCCGGGTCGAGCGGTTGACCGTGCTGGAGGCCGGCCCCTGTCCGGTGACGGGGATTCGGACAGTGGAGCGCGACGGCTACGAGGCCGTTCAGCTGGCCTTCGGACGCTGCCGCGAGAAGGCGCTGTCAAAGCCGGAGCTGGGCCATCTGCGTAAGGCGAACGCCTCCCCCCACCGCCACTTGGCCGAGTTCCGCGACGAGGCGGGCGAACTCAAGGTCGGACAGACGGTCACGGTCGATGTCTTCTCCAGCGGCGATCGCGTGAAGGTGTCCGGCCCCTCGCGGGGCAAGGGCTTTCAGGGCACGATCAAGCGCCATAACTTCAAGAGCGGCCCCAAGTCCCACGGCTCGCACAATATCCGCGCGCCGGGGTCGATCGGCGCGTCGGCGACGCCGTCGCGCGTGTTCAAGGGGCTGCGCGGCGCCGGCCGGATGGGCGGGGGGCGGATCACGCAGCGGGGCTTGACGGTCGTCGACGTGATTCCCGATCGCAACCTCATGCTGGTGCGAGGCGCGGTCCCCGGCCCTCCCGGGGGGACACTGGAGGTGCGCAGCGATGGCTAGGTCCGCTTCGATCCTGGGAGGCGGCACCGTGGAGCTTGACTCGGTCGCATTCGAGTCCCCCTTCAACATGGCGCTCGTCCACGAGGCCGTGCGCGCCGAGCAGGCGGCCCGGCGACGGGGGACCGCCTCCACGCGCACGCGCGGGGAGGCTTCCGGCGGCTCCGCCAAGCCCTGGCGCCAGAAGGGCACGGGGCGTGCTCGGGCGGGATCCTCCCGTTCGCCGCTTTGGAGAGGCGGCGCCGTGGTGTTCGGCCCCAGCCCGCGCCGGTACACGGTCAAGGTCAACCGCAAGGCTCGCCGCGGCGCCCTGCGCGGCGCCCTGTCTGTGCACGCCGAGCGCGAGTCGGTAGCGGTGTTCGACGCGGGCGCGTGGGAGGAGCCCTCGACCAAGCGCGCGGCCGAGCTGCTAGAAGAGTGGGGAGCGTCCTCGCCAACGCT
>JAFAPR010000316.1 GCA_019247075.1 Solirubrobacterales bacterium | reverse complement strand
ATATCCCTCGAAGAGGAGCTCGCTGCCGACGAATATCTCCCCGCTCTCTCCGGCAGGAAGCTCCCGCCGCTGGTCGCCGAGGATCTTCACCATCGTCCCGCGCGGCGGTCGGCCGGCGGTGCCCGGGGCGGCGCGCAGGTCGACCGGGTCGGCGATCGTGGCCCAGGCCACCTCGGTGGACCCGTAGAGGTTGTAGACGATCTCGCCGAAGCGGTCCATGGCACGCCGCGCCAGCGCTCCGGAGAGCGCGGAGCCGCTGACTGCCGTGACCCGCAGCGACGAGGTGTCGTAGGAATCGAACACGTCCTCTGGAAGCTCGAAGATGCGCTGCAGCATCACGGGCACCACGATCAGGGCGGACACGCGCTGCTCCGCGATCACGCGCAGGGTCTCTCGTGGGTCGAAGCGGCGGGTCACGGCGAGCGTCGACTGAAGCGTGGTGCCGAGCAACATGTGGGCAAAGCCCCAGGCGTGGAAGAGGGGCGCGGCGATCATGGTCACCTCGCCTGCGCGCAGCGGGATGCGCGAGAGGATCCCGGCGGCGGGCGCCAGCGAGTCCGGACTGGAGCGATTTGCGCCCTTGGGCGGGCCGGTTGTGCCCGACGTGAGGATCACGGTCCGCCCGGGCGCCGAAGGCGGGGGCGGCCTGGACTCCTCGCTCGACGCGATCACATCTTCCAGCGAGGGGCTGTCGGCGGCAGCCCGATCATCGACCCACGCCAGGAAGGCCCTGCGGCCCGGCGCTGCCTGCTCCACCGCCCGGGAGAATTCCTGGTCGTAGACGATCGCGACAGGGTCCTCGCGCTCCACCACCGCCGTGACCAGAGGAGCGGCAAAGGCCGTGTTCAGATATAGGGCGTGCACCCCGAGCTTCGAGCACGCGACGCTCGCCTCGATGAAGCCGCGGTGGTTGCGGCACATGATCGCGACTCGCTGGCCCTCGCCTACGCCGTGGCGTTGCAAGCCGTTCGCGAGCGCGTTGGTGCGACCGTCGAGCTCCTCAAAGGTGAGCGTGCCCACCTCATCCACGACCGCTCGGGCTCGGGGAGAGCGCGCCGCGGCTCCCATGTAGCCGGCGGCCAGCGTTGTCCCCCAGCGGTGCAGCGCCAGCAGCGCGCGCGCCACGCGATCGGGCCGGGAAGGCCGCAGCATGCCCGCCTGCTGGAAGGTGCGCGCGACGAAAAGAGTGTCGGAGACGGGTCTGTTCAACTGTGCGTAATGCAATCACGCCATCATTCCCGGGAGTGTCCTCGTGGTTTCGCTCCTACGGGTTCGTCGATGTCTCGGAGGGCCTGGTGGTCGGGTGCTATCCGTTGGACGCGGAGGATGTCGCGCTGCTGCACTGGGCTGGGGTCGACCGCATCTTGAACCTTGTCGAGGACGAGGAGTACCGCCCGGGAGAGCGTGAAGGGGTGGAGAAGGCGCTGGCCGAGCTGGGAATCGAGGAGCACCGGTTGCCGCTGCCCGACTTCGCCGGGCTGCCGCCGGAGCAGATCGACCAGGCGGTGGCGATCATCGGGGGCTGGCTGGCGGAGAGGCACCGCGCGTACGTGCACTGTCGCGCGGGCTGGCAGCGATCACCGGCGATCGCGGCCGCGCTGCTCGCTGTCCGTGACGGCAGCGACATCGACGAGGCGCTCGCAGCGGTGCGCGGTCGCAAGCCCTTGGCCGATCCCCTGCCTCACCAACAGGAGGACCTGCGGCGCTGGTGGCAAGAGCGGCTAGTGCCGTGACCGGAAACGTTTGCCCTGGCGGGCGAGCGAAAAACGAGGATGGCGAGGACGCAGGAGTCGACGCGTAGCAGCGCTACGCGAGACTCCGAGGACGCAGCCAGCCGAAGGTTTGCAGCCGTCCGACAGGGCAAAAGTTGACGGGAGCGGCACAAGCCCTAGCCGGCAGCCCGCAGCGGGTGCACCGTAGAGGTGTCGTCGGCAGGGGACGTTTGTGACCCCTCGCCGTCGGTGGCGGCCGATTGGTCGTCCGCTATGACCGTGCGCGCGCTGACCGTCACCTGCTCGAACGAGTGCAGCTCTCCGCCGGCGCTCCCCACGCCGTGCTCGACGAACCGCCGCGCGCCCGGCAGCACCCGCGCCTCGTAGGAGCCAACGGCCTCGTTGTAGGCCCGCACCGTGCTGTTGAGCCGTACGCCCAGCTTGGCCAGCAGGCCCGCGAGCTTCACCAGCCGGCCATGCAGCTCGCGGCCAAGCTCGGAGATCGCCTGCGCCGATTCGGCCACCCGCTCCTGCTGCCAGCCGTAGGCAACCGCGCGCAGGATCGCAAGCAGGGTGGTGGGAGTGGCGATCAGGACGCGCCGGGCCATCGCCTCTTCGATCAAGCTCGGGTCGGCCTCCAGCGCGGCCCCGTAGAGATGCTCTCCGGGCAGGAACATCACGACGAAGTCGGGTGCCGAGCCGAGCTGGTCCCAGTACCCCTTGTCCGCGAGCGCGCGCACGTGCTTGCGCAGCAACCGCGCATGGTCGCGCAGGTGGCCTTGGCGCTCGTCCTCTTCGCGAGCCTGGTACGCGTCGAGCACCCCCTGGAGCGGCGCTTTGGCGTCGATCATGACGTGCTTGCCGCCGGGCATGCGCACGATCGCGTCCGGGCGCAGCGCCTCCTCGCCGGAAAGCGATGCCTGCTCGAGGAAGTCGCAGTGTCTGACCATTCCTGCCAGCTCGACGACGTTGCGCAGCTGCATCTGTCCCCACTGACCGCGCGCGTTGGGCTTGCGCAGAGCGGTGACCAGCGCGCCCGTCTCCGTGCGGAGCTTCTCGCCGGTCTCCGTCAGCGTCCTAAGCTGGGCCTCTAGGCGGCCGCGCGACTCGCGCCGCTCCTGGTCGAGGCTGACGAGCTGGGCATCGACGCGGCCAAGCTGGTCCTTGAGTGGGGCGACAAGCTGCTCGACGGCCTGCTGGCGCTTCTCCAGCTCCCCGGTGGCTTGCGCTTGAGTTGCCAGCAGATGGCCCCGGGCCAGTTCGGTCAGCTGCGCCATGCCGGCGTGCAGGGCCTCGGCGGAGAGCGCCTTGAAGTTGGCCGATAGTTGGTCCTGAGCGTCGCTCAGCGTCTTCAGGCGCTCTGCGGCGAGGGAGCGCTCGTGGGTGAGATCGGCTTGCGCGCGGACCAGTTCGCGGTCGAGCTCGGAGGCCCTCGCGGCGTCAGCGGATAGGCGCTTGATGCGCGGTGCCAGCGCGCCCGCTACTGCGACGGCCCCGAGCAGGAGACCCAGGATGAGCCAGAGGGCATTCATGTGAGCCCTTAAGCCTGGCGTGAGGGGCGGACGGAACAACTACACGCTCGTCGGACTGGGAAAATCGCCCCGTGAGCGAGGGTGTCATCCGCAGGCGAGTAAAGGTCCACGGCCGCGTTCAGGGCGTCTTCTTTCGCGATTCCACCCGCCAGCGGGCAAAGGCTCACGGCGTAGCGGGCTGGGCACGAAACATGCCCGACGGCTCGGTCGAGGCGGTGCTCGAGGGCGAACCGAACGCGGTGCAACGGCTAGTCCATTTCCTGCGCAGCGGTCCCTCGCACGCACAGGTCGAGTGGGTCGAGGTCCAGGAGGAGGACCCGGAAGGACTGAGCGGCTTCTCGATCCGCTGAGTTAGTGGACGAACAGAGCCACTTAGCCCTTGGCCGGCAGCGATCGCGCATAGGCGACGCCGCGCGAGACCCAGCGCTCCAACTGGCGCTTGGTCTGTACGCCCTCGGCCTCCACTCGCAGCCAGCCCGACATCGTCCGGCCGCGCATCTGAAACGGCTGCGCGTGGGGCTTGGACAGCAGCGCGTCGGTCTCCTCCGGATCGACGTGCAACAGGAGACCTCCCTGGCCACTCGCGCTGACGGCCATATTGCCGCCGATCAGGAAGGCAAGGCCGCCGAACATCTTCTTTTCGGTGACGCCCGGCTCGTCTGCCAGACACTCGCGGATGCGGTTGGCGAGATCCTCGTCGTAGGCCACGTCTATTCCTCCAGCGCGCGCTCGAACGCCTCACGCGCATCGGCGCCGCGTACCGCGAACACGACCCGCTCGAGTCCACTGCCGCGATCCAGATGCTTGCGGACCTCATCCACCTCGATGCGCGCTGCTCGCACGACCGGGAACCCGCCGACCCCGGTGCCGAATGCCACCAGCGCCAGCGACCGGGCGCCGAGCTCGTCGGCCCGGCGCAAGGTGCTGGCCGTCGCGCGACCGATGATCTCGGCCGAGGAGGGGCCCCCGAGCTCCATGGTCGCGGCGTGGATCACCCACTTGCACGGCATCTCTCCACCGCCTGTCTCCACTGCTTCGCCGAGCCCGATGGGAGCGCGTTGCGCGCTCTCGCGGTGGATCACGGAGCCGCCCGCGCGCGCGATCGCGCCCGCGACCCCGCCCCCGTGGCGCAGCTCCGTGTTGGCCGCGTTCGCGATCGCGTCGACCTCGAGCGCGGTGATGTCGGTGTCGAGGACCTCGATGTCGGCCATGAGGCCGCTACGACACTTCCGCCGGCTCTTCCTTGCCCGCGAGCCGGTCGCGGCCGCGCTGTACCGCGGCGATGAACTTCGAGAGGTTGACCTCGAGCGTGTTGAGGATCTCGTCGGCGTAGTCCTCGGCGCCGAGACGGATCTCGCGCTCGCGGGCGCGGGCGTCTTCGACGATGTCCTCCGCGGCGCGCTCGGCTTGCTTGGTGATCTCCTCCTCCCCGATCAGCCGCTCCTGGCGCTCGCGGGCTTCCTTGACGATCCGCTCGGCCTCGCGCTTGGCCTCCGCCAGCATCTCCTGGCGCTCCTTGACGATCCACCGTGCCTGCTTGATCTCTTCGGGGATCGTCGCGCGCATCTGATCGAGGATGTCGTAGATCTCCTCCTTGTCCACGCGCACCTGATCCGTCAGGGGGACGGGTTTGGCGTTGTGGACGAGATCGTCGAGCTTGTCAATCAGTACGAGGACATCCATTGCAAGACCTCTGTTTTCGTCAGTGGCTAAGCCGTTCCTTCAACGCCTTGGCGACCTCGTCGGGCACGAGCTCATCGATCTCTCCTCCGAAGGTGGCCAGCTCCTTCACTCCGCTGGAGCGCAGGAAACTGTACTTCGCCGAGGCCATCAGGTAAACCGATTCGATCTCGGGCGCCTGGCGACGGTTGAGCTGGTTCATCTCGAGCTCGTATTCGAAGTCGGAGATGGCGCGCAGCCCCTTGACGATCGCCATCGCGCCGCGCTCGCGCGCGAACTCGACCAGGAGCGTGCTGAATGGCTCGACCGTCACATTGCCCAGCTCGCGCGTGGCGTTCTCGACGAACCTGACCCGCTCGTCTGCCGAGAACATCGTCTCCCCCTTGCGCCAGGGGTGGTTGACGACCCCCACGATCAGCGCGTCGAACACCGCGCAGGCGCGCGAGATCACGTCGAGATGGCCGTTGGTGATCGGATCGAAGGTGCCGGGGCAGACTGCGATGCGGTTGTCAGGAGGGTTCATCCGGAAACTCCTCGTGTCCGGCTGGCGAGCGCCGGATCAACCAGCTGGACGACTCGCGCGCCGGCCAATAAGGCGAGGCGGGATGCCGAGCGGCCGGCAAGCGCGAGGAGGACGCAGGAAGGGCGCAATACCTGGAAGGTATTGCCCCGACCGAAGACGATGCTCCGCGCGGATCCGCCGCCAGACGTGCGCGGGGGGTTTTTGGATGGGCCCTTAGCCATCGTAGACGCGGATCAGGGTGTCTCCGTACCGGCGCTCGAACGCGAGCGTCAGATCGAGCGCGAGCGGTGCTCGGATGTCGCTCTCGACCACCACCCGCGCCTGCCGTGCGAGCACGGGTCGGAGCGCGGGCGACAGCCGTTCGCGCACGCCACCTCCTCGGCCGTATGGGGGATCGACGAAGACGAGATCGTATTGACGATGCTCGCGCCGTGCCCGGGCGAGAAACGCCCCTGCTGTCTGATGCCGGACCTCGGCGCCGATCGCGAGCTCTTCCAGGTTGCGGCTGATCGCGATGATCGCTTGCGCGGAGGAGTCGACCAGGGTGGCGGAGCCGGCGCCCCGAGAGAGCGCCTCGATCGCGAGCGCGCCCGAGCCCGCGAACAGGTCGAGCACGCGCGCTTCGTCGACCGCACCCAGCACGGAGAAGATCGCTTCGCGAATGCGATCCTGCGTCGGCCGGGTGGCGCGGCCGCGCGGGGAGTGGAGCGCCCGGCCCTTGAGCGAGCCGGCTATCACCCTCATGCCCGGATCGGAGCGAGCGCGTCCGGACCGTAGCGTTCGGCGAGCGCCTGGAGCAGGAGCGCGTGTTCCCCCCGGTCGAGCCCAGGGTCCTCCGTCCCGATCCGGCGGGCGTGCAGCCGGGCGCGCTCGAGTAGCCCTGCGTCGTGGGGCAGCTGCGCGACGCGCAGCTGGGTCAGCCCGTGCTGGCGCACGCCCGCGAGCTCCCCCTCGCCGCGCAGACGGAGATCGATCTCCGCCAGCTCAAAGCCGTCCGCGCGGCTCTCCAGCGCCCGCAGGCGGGGCGAACCCTTGGGACCGAACATAAGACACAGGGATTGATGGCCGCCGCGGCCGACCCGGCCACGAAGCTGGTGGAGCTGCGAAATGCCGTAGCGATCGGCATCTTCGACCACCATCACGGTCGCGTTAGGCACGTCGATGCCGACCTCGATCACCGACGTGGCCACCAGCACATCCGCCGTCCCCGAGCTGAACGCCGCCATCGCCGCCTGTTTGGCGGCCGGGCGAAGCTGCCCGTGCAACAGCGCGAGCCTGAAGTTGCGCAGCTCACCGCTTCGCAGCCGCTCGTATTCGACAGTCGCCGCGCGCGCTTGGAGTGATTCGGACTCCTCCACCAGCGGGCAGACGACGAACGCCTGCCGGCCGGCGCGCAGCTCTTCGCGGATCCGCTCGTAGGCGCGCGTTCGCTCTCGTGCCGTGGAGCAGACGAAGGTTGCTACGGGTCTTCGGCCTCGGGGGAGCTCGCGCAGCACGGTCAGGTCGAGGTCGCCGTAGCCGGCGAGAGCCAGCGTGCGGGGAATCGGAGTTGCGCTCATGTGCAGCGTGTGAGGGCTCGCCCCGGCCCTCGCCTTGCGGTCAAGGGCCGCTCGCTGCGAGACCCCGAAGCGGTGTTGCTCGTCTACCACCGCAACCGTTAACGACGCGAAGCGGACCGGCTCCTCGACCAAGGCGTGAGTCCCCACCACCAGCGCGAGCTCGCCACTCTGAAGCTTCGAAAGGATGTCAGCGCGTCGCCGCGTGGGAGTGGAGCCCGTCAGCAGCCCCACGGGGATCACGGCGCCGGGCAGCAGTGCATTCAGGGTTGCGAAGTGCTGCTCGGCGAGCGTCTCTGTGGGCGCCATCAGCGCGGCCTGCGTTCCGTGCTCGAGGGCCCTCAGCATCGTGTACAGGGCAACGACTGTCTTGCCTGACCCTACTTCTCCCATCAGCAGGCGCTGCATCGGCTTGCTGGAGGAAAGATCGCGATCGATGTCGGCGATCGCCCGGCTCTGGTCGGCTGTCAGCGTGAACGGCAGCATCTCCTGCAGCCACCGCGCTGTGAGCGTGCGCGGCTGCGCAAGCACCGACGCCTCCGCCCGCTGGCGCGCCGCGCGCCGCCTGAGCAGCGCGAGCTGGAGCAGGAGCAGCTCCTCGAAAGCGAGCCGCGCGCGGGCAGGATCGACGATCTGCCCGTCCGCGTGCTGGGGAAAGTGAACGGCGGCAAGCGCCGCGCCACGGTCGGGCAGCCGCTCCGAAGCGCGCAGCGCAGCGGGCAGTGGTTCGATGACCTCGCGCAAGCAGGCCTCGTGTTCCCGCACCAGCGAGTGGATCTGCGTGGAGGACAGGCCGTCGGTTGCCGGGTAGTGAGACACCACGCCCGAGCCGCCCCCAGGGGATTCCGTCGTTGGCGCGTGCGCGTCGACGTTGAAGTTGGCGCGAGCCCGCAGCCTCCCGTGGAGCAGCAAGCGCGTGCCAGGCGGGTACCGGCGCACCAGCCACGGCTGGTTGAAGAAAGTGGCCTTCACGGTCCCGGTGCCGTCCATGACAACCGCCTCGACGAGCGGCCGCATCCCACGCCGTCTCAGCGAGCGCGACGAGATCGACTTGACCTCGACCACGACGGTAGCGGCCTCCGCTCCGCGCAGCTCGTCGAGCGAGCGGGCCTCGCGCTGGTCCCGCGGGAGATGCCATAGCAGGTCGCCTACGGTCTCGAGCCCCAGCCCCGCCGCGGCGCGGCGCATTTTCGCGGAGCCGATCGAGAGCGGAGTCTCGAGCCGCGACGGGCGGGGGTATCGAACCGGCGCGCACGCAAGCTGCCTGAGCTGGAGCGGTCGCGACGTCGCGAATGCGGTCGGGGGCATGGTGCGGTGATGATGATGGCGGGGCCGGCGAAACTCGGCCCGGAGTTCGAGGCGTCTACTCAGCCGCGAGCAGCCACCACACCCCCGCTTGACCCCCCTCGGAGAGCTCGAACTCCACCTCACCGGCGGCGAGGGTCTCGACGGTCCGATCGTCGAGCGGGGCGTCGGCACCCCGCAAGCAAGTGATCAATTCGGCACCGTCGGCGAGCCGTTCGAGCACCGCGCGCAAGGCCTCTCGCGGCTGGCCCCAGGCGACGAGCACCTCGCCGACGAACCCGACGGCGTCTCCGGCGCAAAAGCGGCCACCGAGGTCGTCGGCCGCCGCAGGCGCGACCCAACCAGTGGTGATGTGCTCGATCGTGCGTTCCATGTGCTCCGCGTTCGCGCGCGCGTCGCGGCCGGGGTCCATCACCGCGGCCGCTGCGAGACCCGCCTGGTAAGAGCGCGAGTCCACCACGCACACGGTTTTCTCGGAGAGGGCGGCGGCGCGGCGCGCCGCGCGGAGAGCCTCCGTGCTGTTGGGCAGCACCACCACCTCCCCCGCATCGGTCGCGTGGACCGCGGCGAGCAGGTCATACGGCGAGGGCGAGCTGGAAGAGTCGCCGTCTCGGCCGTCCCGCGCGGGGGCGCCGTCCAGCACGCGTGCCCCGAGGCTTTCGAACAACGACCTGATGCCGGGGCCGCTGGCCACGGCGACCATGCCGGAAACCTCCTCGGTCGGCGTGCGTGTGACCCGCTCCTCAGACATGGCTTGAGGCGGGCTGCCGCCGAGAGCGCGCACAGTGTCGCCGGAGCCCGGTTTGCGCATGTCGGCGATGTCGAGGAGCGAGACGGCGCCTGCCGAGTCAAACAGCGCGGTCGCGGCGTCGGGGTCGTCGGTGTGCAGGTGCACCCTGAGCGTCGTGGCATCGCCCACTACCAGCACCGCATCGCCCAGCGCCTCGAGCTCGGGGACGTACCGCCGCACCTCGAGTCCGGTTCCGGTGACGACGAAGTTGACGCAGTACCTGTACGTCGTCGAGAAATGCTGGGGCTGGGTGGCCCGTGCGCCGGCCGCGTGCTCCAGCGGGACTGGCGCCGCCCCACGCAGCGCGCCGACGATGCCCGAGAGCATCACGACGAGCCCGTACGCCCCGGCATCGACGACCCCTGCCTCGCGGAGCGCTGGCAGCAGCTCCGGTCCTCGCTGCATGGACTCCCTACCGGCTTGAAGCGCCCGCTCGACCAGCTCGGCGATCACGGCGTTCTGCTCCAGAGCGGAGGCCTGCGCGGGAAGTCGTGCCTCACGCATGTGCGCCAGCTCCGAGGCCATGCGGGCGGTCATCTCCCGGACAACGGTGAGCATCGTGCCCTCGGTCGGGGTCCTGACCGAGCCGTACGCCTGGTCGGCGGCGCGCGCCATGGCCGCGCAGATCAACACCGGATCGACCAACTCTCCGGGTCGACTGGCGAGCTCCTCCGCCGCCCCGCGGACAAGTTGCGAGACGATGACGCCCGAGCTTCCTCGTGCGCCGAGCAGCGCCGCCCTGGCAACGGAGGCCACGATGTCTTCGCGGTCGACGTCCGCGACCGGGCTGCCGCCGGAGTCACCAGCTAGCCGGTCGAGCTCCTGCACCACCGCTCGGAGGGTCAGCACCATGTTGTCACCCGTGTCGTGGTCGGCTACGGGAAAGACGTTGAGCGCGTTGACCTGCTCGCGTTGGGCTTCCAGCGCCGCGAGTCCCGCCTCGATCACCCCGCGAAAGCGAACGATGCTCGAGTCGGACACGTGAGACAGGGCTAGTTGGTCATCGCGGCATCGGACAGGGCCGCCAGCGAGCTACGGAGCCTTGACCACCTTGCCGGCTTTCAGGCAGCGCGTGCAGACGTAAACCCTCCGTGGCGTCCCGCCGTCGTCGATGCGCACACGTTGAAGATTGGGTTCGAATCGCCGTTTGCTCGCCACCATCGAGTGGCTACGGCTGTGACCGAACGCGGGGCCCTTGGAGCAGACGTGGCAGACCTTTGGCATGGCGGGCGAGTATAGAGCCGGCCCGTGCGTCGGATGCCCGCCAAATGGTTGGACATAACCCGCGCATAGCGCGGTGAACATCCAAGAGCCGCCGCCACCCCGAGGGACGCGGGCAGCCCGAGCGCGCCTAGCTCGCTTTGAGGCGCTCCTTGACCGCGAGCGCCGCGAGCGCCGCCTCGGCCGCATGGCGGCCCGTGTCGCGTTTGCTCCCGCCGCTGACGCGCTCCAGCGCCTGCGCCATGGTGTCCACCGTCAGCAAGCCGAATCCGCAGGGAACCTCAGTCTCCAACTGCACCTCCTGAATGCCGCGAGCGGCCTCGCCAGCCACGTACACGTAGTGGTCGGTCTCGCCCCGGATCACAGCACCGAGGCAGACCACCGCCGCGAAACGGCCCGACGCCGCGGCGTACTTGGCGGCCAGGGGCAATTCGAAGGCGCCCGGCACTTCGAACACCTCGACCTCATCGACGCCCGCTTCGGCGAGTGCCGCGCGAGCTCCCTGCTCGAGTCTTTCCGCCACCTCGGAGTAGAAGCGCGCGACGCATAGCGCGACTGCAACCTTGGCGCCCCGAGCGGTCAATCTTCGCGCGTGCGCCGACGATCCTGCTCGTGCTCGGCGTGCAGCATCTCCTCGTCGAGCGCCAGTCCCTGGTGATGGAGGATGTGGCCGAGACGGTCCCGCTTGGCTCGGAGGTAGGCCTCGTTGTGGCGGTTGGGCAGGTGCTCGATCGGGATCTGGTCGGTGACCGAGAGACCGTAGCCGGACATGCCCGAGATCTTCTTGGGGTTGTTGGTGAGGATGCGGATGCTCGTCAGCCCCAGGTCGGCGAGGATCTGCGCGCCGATGCCGTAGTCGCGCAGATCGGCTGGCAGTCCCAGCCGAAGGTTGGCGTCGACGGTGTCGAAGCCCTCCTCCTGGAGCTTGTAGGCGCGGAGCTTGTTGAGCAGGCCGATGCCGCGGCCCTCCTGGCTGAGATACAGCAGCACCCCCAGCCGCTCGCGCTCGATCATCCCCAATGCGGAGGAGAGCTGCTCGCCGCAGTCGCACCGCAGCGAGTGGAATACGTCGCCCGTGAGGCACTCGGAGTGGACTCGCACGAGCACGTCGGGCTTCCCCGCCACCTCGCCTTTGACCAATGCGATGTGGTGCTTGTTGTCGATCAGGGAGCGGTAGCCGATCGCGACGAAATCACCGAAGGCAGTGGGCAGGCCCGTCGAGACGACCCGTTCCACAAGCCTGTCGTGCTGACGGCGGTAGGCGACCAAGTCCGCGACCGTGACCATCTTCAAACCGTGCCGTTCGCAGTACGGCCCGAGGTCGTCGACGCGGGCCATGGTCCCGTCGTCGTTCATGATCTCGCAGATCACTCCCGCGGGATTGAGGCCGGCCAGCCGGGCGAGGTCCACCGCGGCCTCGGTCTGTCCCACCCGCTCCAGCACGCCGCCGGCGCGCGCTTTGAGTGGGAAAACGTGGCCGGGCTGGACCAGGTCACGGGGCGATGAGCTGGGGTCGATCGCCACCTGGATGGTGCGCGCGCGGTCGTGCGCGGAGATCCCGGTGGTCACGCCCTCCCGGGCCTCGACCGAGACGGTGAAGGCGGTTTCGAACGCCGACTCGTTCTTGGCGGCCATCAGATCGAGGCCAAGCTCATCGCAGCGCTCCGGAGTGAGCGCCAGGCAGATGAGCCCGCGCCCCTCCTTGGCCATGAAGTTGACCGCCTCGGGCGTCACGAACTGGGCGGCGATCGTGAGGTCGCCCTCGTTCTCGCGGTTCTCGTCGTCGACGACCACGACCATGCGGCCGCGCCGCATCTCCTCGATCGCCTCCGCGATCGTCGCGAACGGGGTCTTGGTCGAGCTCACCTCTGGATCAGCCTCTCCACGTACTTGGCGAGCACATCGACCTCCAGGTTGAAGCGGGTGCCGGCCCTCGCCTGACCGAGCGTGGTGCGCCTGAGCGTTTCAGGGATCAGAGACACCGTAAACGATCCTGGACGCAGTTCGGCCACGGTCAGCGAAACGCCATCGAGCGCGATCGATCCTTTCTCCACCGCGTAGTGGAGCAGCCGCTCGGGAGCCTTCACCTCCATCACGCGCGCGAAGCCGTCGTCCGTGACCGACGCGACGGTGCCCACGCCGTCCACGTGGCCCTGGACGATGTGGCCGCCGATGCGGTCAGTGGGCCGCAGCGGCAGCTCCAGGTTGACAGCGGTCCCTGGTTGCGCGTCCGCCAGCGAGCTGCGGGCCAGGGTTTCGTTCATCAGGTCCGCCCGAAAGGAGCGCACCCCGTCCGGCTGGGCGGTCACGCACACGCCGCTGAGCGCGATCGAGTCGCCGGCCTGCAGCTGTTGGGCCAGCTGCGCTTCGACAGTTACGCGCGCGCCACTGGCCTGGCGGTCGATGCGCTCGATGCGGCCGATGTCCTGGACGATGCCGGTGAACATCCGTCCTAGTCGCGCGCTTGGTGATTCATCGCGATCTACCACTCCTTCAGCCGCGCGCGGACGAGCGTGTCCTCGCCCAGCCTCGCCACCTCTACACAGAGCGCCCTGGCGGCTTCGGCGATCGTCTCGACTCCCTCTCCTTCGAGCGCCGAACGAGCCGTGCGCCCCCCGAGCACGATCGGCGCGAGGAATAGCCGCAGCTCGTCGATCTCACCGGCATCGAGAAATGCGCCCGCCAGATGAGGCCCGCCCTCCAGCATGATCGAGCCGATGCCACTCTCGCCGAGCTGGGTCAAGGCGCTGCGGATGCGAGCGGTCTCGTTTTCGCCCGCCGCGACCAGCACGTCCGCGCCGTGTGCCACGAGCGTGTCGGTCGCGGCCCGAGGTGCGGCGCGGGAGACGACCACGGTCAAGGGCAGCCGTTGCGCCTCGCGCACCAGCTGTGAGCTCGAGGGCAGCCGCGCACAGGAGTCAAAAACGATCCGCCGGGGCTGGCGGAACACGCCATCCAGCCGAGCGGTCAGGCGTGGGTCGTCGGCGAGCGCCGTCCCGATCCCAACCGCGACCGCGTCGAATTCGGCGCGCCAGTGATGGGCGAGATGGCGGCTGCTCTCGGATGAGATCCACTTCGAGTGACCGGCCCCGGTCGCTACCTTGCCATCAAGCGTCATGGCCGCCTTGCAAAGCACCCACGGCCGACCCGTGCGGGCGTGCTTGCGGAATGCCTGGTTCAGGAGCCGGGCACGCGCCGCCAGCTCCCCGTCGGCGACCACGACCTCGACGCCCTCGTCCCGTAACACGCCGAGACCGCGGCCGGCGGCGTGCTCGCTTGGATCGTCGGAGGCGACCACCACACGCCCGATCCCGGCTTGCACGATCGCGTCCGTACACGGCGGCGTCTTGCCATGGTGCGCGCAGGGCTCGAGCGAGACGTACAAGGTCGCGTCGCATAGCTCCGTTGCGCCGGCGTCCCGGATGGCCTCCACCTCGGCGTGCGGAGCGCCGAAGGCGCTGTGATACCCCTCCCCGAGCAACTCGGAGTCGCGTGCGAGCACTGCGCCCACGAGCGGGTTGGGGCTCACCCTCCCCCGCCCGCGCTCGGCGAGCTCGATGGCGCGGGCAAGGTGGCGGTGGTCGATCTCGGCGGTCGAGCTCATTGCGCTCGCGCGAGCATAGTCGCGCACCCTTTAGGGCCCCCTAACCGATTGATCGCAGCCGCCGGCAGCTCGGTTCCTTCTGCGCCGCGGCGTGCAGCTCCGGGTTCTTCTGAGGCGCGAGCGAGGCCATGCCACGAAGCGCCTCCTGCACGGTCTGCTGAACGCCGGCGGCAGCGGTCTCGAACGCCGTGGCGCTGCTGGTCGGCGTCTTGCGCACCCGAGCGTCGGCGCCTGTCAGCCCCCGCTTGGCGTCGTCGAAGGCATGGACCACCTCGGTGGAGATCTTGCTGCCGCCCGACACAGACGGCGTGCCTGCCGCTTTCAGCTCCTGCTCGACCCGCTGGGTGGCGTGGAGCAGCGCGTCGATGAAGGCGACATACGCGGTCTTCACCTCGTTGAGCGACTTTGAGCCGTGCACCGTCGACTGGAGCCGGCCGCCCGCGGTCTGGATCGTTCCAAACCAGCTCGCGGCGCTGGTGCAGACCGACTTCACGTACGTGGCCGGGGACACTGTTTTTGAAGTCGATGAGGAGCCGCAACCCGCCACGGCGAGCACGACGGACACGGCCACGATTGCCGGGGCACGAAGTTTGCAGAACGTCTCAACCTGGGCGCTCACCGGCCTGAATCTAGCGAGCTTGAGCTGCCGCGGCGGCGGTTGCGATTTCGAGGTACGCTGCGCCCGGATCGTCGGATTCGAACACGGCCGAACCGGCCACGAGCAGGTTGGCCCCCGCCGCGACGCAGTCCGCGGCGGTATCGCGGTGGACGCCGCCGTCGGCCTCCAGCGCGACGTGCTCGGGCAGCATCCCGCGCATCCGCTCGAGCTTGCCTAAGGTCGCCCGGATCAGCTCCTGCGCGCCCCACCCCGGGTCGACGGTCATGCACAGCGCGACGTCGAGCAGATCATCGGCAACCTCGCAGAGCGCGGGCCCCGGAGTCGCCGGGCAGACCGCTGCGCCTGCGCTCACCCCCTCCTCCTTGATCCTCGCGAGCGCGTAATGGACGTGGGCCGTGGCCTCGACATGGATGGTGATGTTGTCGGCGCCGGCGCGCGCGAACTCCTGCACCTGGCGCTCGGGCCGCTCGATCATCAGATGCACGTCGATTGCGCCGCCGGCATCGTGGACGAGGTCGGCAATCGCGCCCGCGATCAGCGGTCCGAGGGTGATCGGCGGCACGAAGTGGCCATCCATCACGTCTACATGGATAATCAGCGCCCCCGCGGCGAGGACCTCACGCACCTGAGCGCCGAGGCGGGCGAAGTCGGCCGACAGAATCGAGGGCGCCACCCGGCGTTCACCGAAGAGGCTTGAGCGGCTCTGCCCCTGCTGCACGCGCCTATACCGCCCTCAGCATGCTGCCCTCGCAGTGGCGGCAGGCCACGGCTGCCGTGCTCGACATGCGCACGATCGTGGAGTGCTCCCCGCAGTTCGGACACACCGAGGCGAGCTCGTACCGGTGCAGGCACCACATGCAGCGGTAGTGGCCGGCGACGGCGGTGGGCCGCAGCCACGGCTCGCCGCAATTCGGACACGGGGGACCGCTGTTGAATGCCTCGCTCACCTGGACCGTAGCCTAAAGGCGACGTCCCCCGGAGCGCCTGAGCCGCGCCACGTAGAAACCGTCTGTGTGATCACGGTGGGGCAGCAACTGGAATGACCGCTCGAGCGCGAACGGGGCGTGATCGCGTAGGAACGGTTCCACCACCTGCACCGTCTCGGCGCGCGAGACGGTGCAGACCGAGTAGACGATCACGGACCCCGGGGCCGTGGCCGTCGCCGCCGCCTCGAGCATCCTGCGTTGCAGCCGGGAGAGCGTCTCGATCCGCTCGGGACTGGTCCGCCAGCGGATGTCGGGGCGCGATTGCAGCGTCCCCAGGCCGGAGCATGGCGGATCGAGCAGCACCCGCGCGAAGGGCCGGTCGGCCCTGGCGACCGCGGCGTCGGCGACCTCGATCCGGACGCAGCCCGCGCGCATGCGCGCGGTTGTCCTCTCGAGCGCCCGCGCCCGGCCGGGGTGGCGCTCGACGGCCACGACCTCGCCCCGATCCTCGATCAGGGCGGCCACATGCGTGCTCTTTGCGCCGGGCGCTGCACAGAGGTCGAGCATCCGCTCGCCCGGCTGCGGGTCGAGCGCCCGCGCCACCGCCATCGAGCCGCGAGACTGGCCCATGATCGCCCCCGCCCGCCACAGCTCCGAGTCCTCGATCGCGAATGGTCCGCTGAGCACCAGGCCCTCGGGCACAGCCGGCGCCGTATGGCTCGGCACCGGCAGAACCGAGCGCACCTCCGCCGGCGTGGCCACAAGCGTGTTGACGCGCAGCGCCGCCTCCGCAGGCTCGTTGGCGCCGGCGAGAAACGCCCGCGCCTCTTCGGCCCCGAGCTCCGCCCAGAGCTGTTCGGCCAGCCATCCCGGGGCCGAGTGCAGCACGGCCGCGCCGGCCGGGGTGCAATCGTCGAAACCCGCGAGAATGGCCCGGCCCTCCCGGGCGCCTCGCCTCAGCACGGCGTTGACCAGCTTGGACGCCGGCGTGCCTCCCGCAACCTTGGCGAGCTCCACGGTCTCGTTGACTGCGGCGTGATCGGCGATCCCGTCTTCAAACAACAGCTGCTGCAAGCCCAGCCGCAGGGCCGCGCGCACGGCCGGATGGAGCTTGCGCGGCGAGCGGTCGGTCAGTCGCTGGGCGACCCCGTCGAGGGTCGCCCGCCGCTGGACGGCGCCATACGCCAGCCGCATGGCGAGCGCCCGCTCGCGGACGTTCAGGTTTGCGGCTTCGGCGGCGAACGCCCGGTCTGTGTAGGCGCCGTGCTCGAACACCCGGCGCAGGACCACGAACGCGCACCGCCGGGCGGGCGTGACGGAAGCCGCTGCCGCTCCGGTGCGGCTTGTGGGAGCGCTCATCCCCTGCTCCGAAGCCCGCGCAGGTATTCCTCGCCGCTCATCGGCTGGCGGCCGGGAGGGTGGACGGCGAGGAGCTCGAGCGCTCCCCCGGCACACCCGAGCACGGGCCGGCGGCCGCGCAGCGACAGCTCCCCGGGGGGTGGGCCGTCGCCCACGACCGCCGCCGCACGGACCCCGAGCGCGGTGCCGTCGGCAAGCTCAAGGCGCGCGCCTACGTGCGGCGTGAGCGCGCGTACGATCCGCTCGAGCGTTGCGGCGGACTTGCTGGGATCCAGGAACCGGTCGGACGCTGAGATCTTCTCGGCGTAGGTGGCCTGTGACTCATCCTGCTCTCTACAGAGGGGGCGGCCATCCAGCGCGCGCAGCAACAAGGCCGCGCCCAGCTCCTGCAGGCGGGCGGCCAGGGTGCCGTAGGTGTCGGCCGCCTCGATCGGCTCTCGCTCCTGCGCGCAGACCGGCCCGCTGTCGAGCGCGGAGGCAAGCCGCAGGATCGATACGCCGGTCTCCGGGTCGCCGGCCATGATCGCCCGCTCGATCGGCGCGGCGCCGCGCCAGCGTGGCAGCAGCGAGGGGTGGACGTTCAACATCGTCTGCTCCGAGAGCAGGGGCTCTCTGATCAACGCGCCGAAGGCGCATACGCAGACCACGTCGGGATCTGCGGCGGCGATCCGCGCCCGGGTAACTGCATCGTTGACCGATGGGGGTTGGAAAAGCTCGATCCCCAGGGCGCGCGCGGATCGGGCCACCGGGGGCGCGGTCAGGCGACGGCCTCGGCCCGCGGGACGGTCGGGCCTGGTGACCACGAGCTCTGGCCGGTGGGCTGACCCCGCGAGCCGCTCGAGCACCGCCGCCGCGAACTCGGAGGTGCCGAGGAAGACCGTTCGCACGCCGGGGTGGCTACGCTGCCTGCGCTTCGCGCAGCGAGCGCATCGCCTCCTTGCGCTGCTCGCGCGACGTGCGATCCAGAATCAGCACCCCGTCGAGGTGGTCCAGCTCGTGCTGGATCACCCGTGCCTCGAGTCCCGACGCCTCCACGACCAATGGCTCGCCGTCCTCGCTGAGCGCACGGACCCTCACATGAACAGGGCGCTCGACGTCGACGAGCACCGAGGGCAGACTGAGACACCCTTCCTCCGCCGGCTCGGCCTCCTCCCCCTGCCACTCGACCTCCGGATTCACCAGCGCCGTGATCGGCGCCTGCTGCTGCACCCGGTAGACGAGCACCCGATGCAGAACGCCGACCTGTGTCGCGGCGAGCCCGACGCCGAGCGCGTCGCTCATTAGCTCACCCATCCGCCTCACCTCGTCGTGCAGCCCCTGGTCGAAGTGCTCGACCTCCCGCGCGCGGGTGCGGAGCACGGGATCGCCGAACTTGCGGAGTTGGGCTAGCGCCG
>JAFAPR010000305.1 GCA_019247075.1 Solirubrobacterales bacterium | reverse complement strand
CCCTCGTATGCGCTCACCCCGATGGCAGCGGTAGAAACGTCAGCCCCTCGTAGTTGGCCCGCCGCCGTCCGCAGCGCCCCAGCAGGCGCTCGATTGACACGACTCGACGGTCGATCAGATCATCATGCGCCAGGTCGCAGTCGATGTCAAGGCCGGTCGAAAAGTGGGCCAGTCGTGCCGGTTGAAAAGTGGACCACCTTGGGGTGGGTGCGGCGGCGTTTGCCGTAGCGAGCCGTAGGCGAGCGGAGGTAAATGCCGCCGGCGCGGGTCGGGGGCGGGGGTCAGCTGAGCTGGGCGGGTTTGGCGCCGATGCGGGCGTCGAGGTCTTTGCCGCGGAGCCGGTAGCTGTCGCCTTTGAGGGAGAGAATCTCTGAGTGGTGGATGAGCCGGTCGATCATGGCGGTGGCGGCCATGTCGTCGCCGAAGATCTCGCCCCAGGCGGAGAATGGCTTGTTGCTAGTCACGATCATTGACGCGCGCTCGTAGCGGTTGGAGACCAGCGAGAACATGAGGCTGGCGGCTTCGGGATCGAACGGGATGTAGCCGACCTCGTCGGCGACCAGCAGCGGGATGAACGACAGCCGGCGAAGCTCGGTCTCGAGGTTGCCGTGGCGCTTGGCGTCGGAGAGCCGAGCGACCCATTCGGTGGCGGTCGCGAACTGCACGCGTTGGCCGGCGAGGCAGGCGCGGATCGACAGGGCGATCGCCAGGTGTGTCTTTCCGGTGCCGGGCGGTCCGAGCAGGATCACGTTCTCTTTGGCGTGCAGGAAGTCGAGCTGCCCGAGGTGCTCGATCACCGTCTTCTTCACGCTGCGCTGAAAGGTGAAGTCGAACTCCTCGAGCGTTTTGCGGGCGGGGAAGCGGGCGGCTTTGATGCGGCTCTCCCCGCCGTGGCTCTCCCGCGCGGACACCTCGGTTGAGAGCAGGATCTCGGCGAAGCGCTCATAGCTCCAGGATTCCTCACGGGCCCGGTCAGCCAGCGCGGGCAGCGCCCGCGACGCGGCGGGTGCCTTCAGCGCCCGGAACAGGTGCGCGAGCTCGGACGCGGCCTTGGTCATGCCGGGATCAGCGCGTCGTATCTGGTCAGCGGCCGGATCTCGACGTCGACCTCGTGCCGCTGCCGGCGGCGGGCCCTGAAGCGCTCTAGCTGGATCTGATGCGCGGGATCGGTGAACGTCAACCCGCCCGCGTAGGACCGACGATGCCGGCACGCCAGCTCCCCGGTATCGAGCACCGTCGCGGTCACGTGGGTCTGGGAGACGCGCACCTCCACTCGACGCCCGGCGAACCGTGGGTCGATCGAGTAGTCGTTGCGATCAACCCGCACATACGGCTGCTGAGACACCCGCCTGACGAACCGCCGATCGACGTCGGGCAACACCCGCGGCAGCGGGCGCATCCGCTCACGCTCGGCCACCAGCCGCTCAGCGGGCACCGCACGGGTCGTCCGATGCACCCGCCGGTTGGCCTTTTCGCTCCAGCCCTCGAACTGGGCCTGGAAATCGAGCTCGTTAGCGAACCGCCGGCCAGGCTCGAAGTTCGAACGCAGGAACCGGTGCGAGCGCTCCAGCACGCCCTTGGCCTGCGCATCACCAGCGTCCAGGATGATCCAGCCGACCCCAAGCTGCCCGCAGAAGCAGGCGAACTCGTCGGTCGGCCGGCCACCGCCAGCGTGGATCGCGCCCTCGCGGTCCCACACCAGCTTCTCCGGCAAAACGCCAATGCGGCCAAGGCAGCGGCCCAGACCCCACAAGATGTCCGCCGCCTCCTTGGAGAAGACCAGGCTGCCAGCGATCACCCGAGACCAACACAGCTCAGCGGTCACCACATACCCGCGCCGCAGCTGCCCGTGCCCGACCGGGACCAGCTCCCGCGGCTCCCACAGATCGCACTGCACGAGCTCCCCCGGCCGATAGATCGTGCGCTGAAAGGTGCGCTTGATCTGGAAGCGAGGACGGATCTCGCGCACATAGTCGTCAAAGATCGACTTGCCGCCCCGATAGCCAAGCTCGATGGCCATCTCCCGCAGCCGCAGCGACTGGATGCTCGGATCCTCCCGCAGCCGATCGCAGATCCAGTCCCTGAACGGATCCAGCTTCGATCCGCCCGCCGGGCGCTCATACCTCGGCGGCTGATCGCTCAAAAGCGCACGCGTGATCGTGTCGCGATGCACCCCGGTCAACCTATGGATCGCACGCTTCGAGCGCTTCTCGACGAAGTACAACCGCCTGATCTCAGCCCACCGCTCCACGCCGATCACACACTCCTCCTCGCCCGATCGCTAGATCAGGCGAGGCTCCGGGACCAGTCGGACAGCTCCGACTCAGCGCCAGATGGTCCAGTTTTCAACCGGCACAGGTGGACCAGTATTCACTCGGCACCCACAGTTGGGAGTTCGAGTCTCCCGGCGGGCTCTAAGAAAAGCCCGATCAGGCGGGGGTGTTCTTTGGGCTGGCACCCCGCGACACAGCGCAAAAATCGGAGTGGGCCACGGATTGGGCAATGTTCGCGGCACAAACAAGGGGCACTGGCTCAACGCGGTGGGAGCCGACCGTCGCCACCGAAGTACCGCTCCAGCTGTGAGCGGCGCCCCTTGGAGGACTGGAGTCTGCACGCAAAACCCGTTTTTCCGCGGTTCGATCGGTGCGGGAATCGTCTACGCTCGGCGCGGTGGATGAAGAGGTCGTGCCGGTTCTCCGCGTG
>JAFAPR010000304.1 GCA_019247075.1 Solirubrobacterales bacterium | reverse complement strand
ATGGGTGGCGCGCGCGATCCCTCCGATCACCGACCACACGAACGGGCTGTGTCCCTGTTCGTCGTTCCAGGGGTGGAAGTGGTCGGAGATCCAGAGCCCCTCGAACCCGGCGTCCTGCGCCTTGGCCGCGAGCTCGATCGCCTTCGGCGCGAAGCCGGAGACGAGGATCGGCGGCAGCTCGTCGGGCAGGTCGTACACGCGGGCGTGCTCGACGTAGTAGTGCTCGCCGTCGTGCGACTGCACGCCGCCCTCCCACAGCAGGCGGATGACCTCGACGGCCTCCTCCAGCATCTCGAGGCGGGTGTCGGCGGGCGGCCAGCGATCGCCGAGGATGTGCTCGTTGAGCGCTTCGCCGCTGCCAACGCCGAGGCAGAAGTTGCCGTCCAGCAGGAGGGCGGACGTGGCTGCCGCCTGCGCGACCACGGCGGGGTGGATCCTCACGGTCGGGCACGTGACCGCCGTGGTCAGCTTCATGCCATGGGTGGCGCGCGCGATCCCTCCGATCACCGACCACACGAACGGGCTGTGTCCCTGTTCGTCGTTCCAGGGGTGGAAGTGGTCGGAGATCCAGAGCCCCTCGAACCCGGCGTCCTGCGCCTTGGCCGCGAGCTCGACCAGCTCGCGGGGCCCCCACTCTTCGCTTGAAAGGAAGTAACCGATCTTCATGGGTTGCCGCTGCCCGGTGCGAGGGCGTCGTAATCAACGGAGCGCGCGGACGATGTCCAATTACTTTCAGCCCCTGAAAGCCGAGGGACAAGTGCGCTTGCGCGTCGTTTGGATACGGTCCCCTGATGCCTGCTGAGCGCTTTGAGGTGGTCGTGGTCGGCGCCGGACCAGGCAGGGAAGTGGTCGCTTCGCGGACAGCTGCCGCCGGCATGAAGACCGCGGGAGCCGCCGAGGATCAGCGTGTGCGGCGCGCCTCCGCGAGGGAGTCCACAATCGTCATCCGCTGGGCCAGGCCGGTCAGCTCCAGCAGCTGTTCGACCTGGTGAGGGCCCCGCACGATCACCAGCGCCCGGCCGCTCGCCTGAGCTTCCTGTTGCGCTTTGACAAGCGCCGCCAGGCCGGAGGAGTCGATGAACTGAAGAAAACTGAAATCCAACACGATCAGCTGCGGGTGCGCCTGCGTCGCGCGCTCGAGTTCGCCCGCGAAGGAATCAGCCGATGTCATATCCAGCTCGCCCTTGGCGGCGATGATGATTGCTCCATCGTCATCTCGAACTTCGAGCTCTAGTTCGCTGGACGTCATGGCGGATCGGAAGGCTACTGCGTCTGCAAAGCACCAGGCCCCGAAGTGTGTCGCCCGTGGGTCACTCGGGTAGTCAGCCTGCCGCAAGAGTGAGCGGAGGTGATGAGAAATGCTCGGAGTGGTGATACGCGCTGTTGAGGTGCCGATCTCGTTCTCGTTGAGGGTCGCGGGTATGGGAATCTCCGTCGCGGGCCGGGCGCTGGCCGAAGTCCAGCGCGGGCTGGCCCCACTGAAGTCAGATGGGCGAGCCACGGGGCCGGAGACCGTACAGGAGACCGCCACGGGGCCGGAGACCGTACAGGAGAGCGCCATGGGGCCGGAGACCGCACAGGAGAGCGCCATGGGGCCGGAGACCGGACAGAGCGCCCCGCCGACGCAGGAGGTCCCCGAGATACGAGAGCCCGCGCATGAGGCGGGCGATGCAAGCGGGACGACCGTGCCCGGGCCCCGGGAGCAGGCCGGTAGCGGTGAGCCGGCAGCGGAGGACGTCACGGCGCGCACGCCCCACTCGCCGCTGAACTACCCCGTGGCGGAACCCGATTTGACCGAGTGGCCGGATCCCTACGACCGCAGGGAGGACCCACGCGACCCCGGCGAGGAGATGGTCTTCGGAGAGGGCGCTGGCCACACCTACACCGGTTCGACCAGCACCAGCGAGCCTCATCCATCCCAAGACCCCGAAGCGGAGCCATGGGAAGGTCCAAAGCGCGACAAGGTCGACGAGTAGTACGGGGGCCGCGGCGGTGGACCGGGAAGAGGGCGTGACGCTCCAGAGGGGCGCGGAGCGTTTCCATAGGGGTGGGGAGCGCTCCAAAGGGGCGGGGAGCACTCCAAAGGGGCGGGGAGCGCTCCCGAGTGGCGAGCTTCCTGCCCGGAAGCCGCCCAACCCAGAGAGCGCCCCGCCGGGTGAAACTCCTACGCGGAGAGCCGCTTGCGCAGGTAGTCCTTGCCCTGCTCGCCGCCTTTGCGGCTCTCGTGCTGGGCTTTGCGGAAAAAGTCGGCGAGCTCGTTGTCGCCTTCGCGCTCGGCGTCCTGGATGTACGTCTCGAGCCGCAGCGCGTTCGATAGGCACTGCTCGGTGAACCAGATCAGGTTGTAATCCTTGTCCCTGGTCCCGGTGACGTGGCCGGCCTCGGAAGTCGTGGACATCGCCGCTCCTTTCTAGCGTTGGGTATCCGAATTGCAGCTACCCCCGCGACGTGGCTATAACCAATCCGGGTAGTAGGCAGGTATGAACGCGGCGAGCAAGTCTTCGGGTGGCGACGCAGAAGGCAGGCCACCCGCGCCGGTGCCGGCGCGGCCGAGCCTGCGGGCGTTGAACAAAGGCGTTCAACGGTGCCGGGCATGCGATCTATGGGAAGGGGCCACCCAGGCGGTCATGGGTGAGGGAAGCCTGCGGGCGAGCCTGGTTCTCGTCGGGGAGCAGCCGGGCGACCGTGAGGACCGGGAGGGTCACCCATTCGTCGGGCCGGCGGGGGGCATCCTCTCCCGGGGACTAGAACGCGCGGGGATTCCGCGCGGCGAGGTCTTCATCACCAACGCGGTGAAGCACTTCCGTTACAAGGCGAGTGGCAAGCGGCGCATCCATCAAAGGCCGGACCGCTGGCAAGTTCAAGCCTGTATGCCGTGGCTTGACGCCGAGCTCGCCCTGATCAAGCCCAAGGCCTTGATGTGCTTGGGAGCGACCGCCGCGCAAGCTCTGATCGGACCGAGCGTCCGCGTTGGTCGGGACCGCGGCCGGCCGCTCGACTCCCCGCTCGCCGAGCTGGTCACGATCACGGTCCACCCCTCCTCAATCCTTCGCGCGCCCGACGATCGTGAGCGGCAAGCGGCCCTCGAGGAGTTCGTCGCTGACCTGCGGGAAGTCGCACGGTGGCTCGGTTTCGCCCAGGACGGCGAGGGTGGAGCGCACGCGTGAGGAATTGGCTCGGACCGATGGATGGGCCAGGCGCGATCACGCCTGGGCAGAGACGAGGCGCTGGCTCCACACTCGAGGTCCCGCAGCCCCAGGAGCCGGCGACGCCGGCGGTTCCTGGCGCGCCCGTCACGCCGGCGGTGCCAGATCCGGGAACACCTGGGCAGCCCGAAGAGCCTGCAACCGTGCCGACCCCCGAGGAGCCGGCTACGCCGGTAGTTCCCGAGCCGGGCCCGAAGGAGCCCGGTCCTGCGCCGGAGCCGGCGCCCGCCGAACCACCGAACCCGGCTCCGTCGCCTCGTCCACCGGATAGGCGCACGCCAGGCGCGGAGCCCCATGAACCATCGTTTGTAAGGCCCCAGCCCGGGGGAGCCTGAGCATCAAACGAGCGTAAGGGAGGGAAGAGATGCCGTCCTCGGGCGTTCACGCTCACGAGGCGCTCTATTACAGAGACGACCACGAGTATCGGGAGGGCTTGAGCGAATTCCTGGCCCCGGCGCTTGACTCCGGGGAACCGGTTGCGCTGGCCGTACCCGGATGGAAGCTCGAGCCGCTGCGCGAGTGGCTCGACGGCGCGCTCGACGTGGAGTTGCTCGACATGTGTGAGGTGGGCCGCAACCCCGGCCGAATCCTTCCCGTCATCGAACGCCTGGGGAACAAGCACCGCGGTCGGACACTCCATTACGTTGGCGAACCCATCTGGCCGGGACGCTGCCCGGCGGCGATCCGGGAGGCGGTGCGACATGAGGCGCTGATCAACCTGGCCTTGCGCGGGACGCGGACGCAGGTGCTGTGCCCTTACGACGCCAGCCGCTTGGATGAGTCCGTGCTCGCGAGCGCTGAGCGGACGCATCCCACGGTCGTCGATTGCGGAATGGCTCGCCCCAGCGAGAGCTACAGCGATGCCGTTCCCCCGGAGGCCGAGCTGCCGCTTGGTCACCCGCCTCCGGGCGCGGCTCGGTGTCACGTTCGGGAGGGCGATCTCAGCGCTGTCCGCGCGGCGGTCCGCGATTACGCGCGCGATACCCACTTCAATGGGCGGCTTCTCGACGACCTTCAGATCGTGGCCAGCGAGCTAGCCGGCAATGCCCTCCGACACGGGGCGCCGCCAAGGCAGCTCTGGGTATGGCAGACGCCTGGGAAAGTCGTGTGCCAGGCGGAGAACCGCGGCGCCATCTCCGATCCTTTGGCCGGGCGCCGCAATCCGGGGCAGGACCCCAATCACGGGATGGGGTTGTGGATCGTGCACCATCTCTCCGCGCTGGTCGAGGTGCGTAGCGGCGACCGAACGACGATCCGCGCGCACCTGCCGGTCGACTGACTCTTCCAAAAGCGAGTGGACGACTGGATGAGCGGTCAACCGCTGCTGGCAGAGGACGCCCGCGCGCTGCGGCCCCTGCTGCTCCCGGACCGCCGAGAACCGCTCGAGCTGCGCGTGGAACGCCGTGTTGCGCCCGAGCGCGAGGAGCTGCTCGCGCGGCGAGCAGTCGACCGGCTGCCGGCGGCGGTCCCGCCCTCTTGGGCCATGCTCTCACGTGCGCCACGTACGGCACCGCGTGCGGCTGCCGCGGCCACGTCCCCGGCGCGCATCGCGCCCGCGAGCCCGTAAACCAGGCCTCGGCGCATCAGTTCTCTGGCGCGCGGCGAGACCGCCGCGGCCGTGGCGGCGCCCACCAGTCCAGTCTCAGCGTTCACGTAGTCATCCAAACCCATCGTCATTCACCTCGTTTGCTCGTGCCGTACGGACGCCTACCCTATCGCCGCCCGTAAACGCCCGCTGCGTTCTATGCGGTGGGCGCCCACGAGTGGTGTCGCCAATCGCGCGGTGAGGTATGGTCATCGCGTGGCCGAGGGATCGGATAGCCAATCTGCGAGCGCCGGCGAAGGGGCGGGGCGTGACAAATGGACCGATCCCAAGCACGTGCAGCGGTTGCTGGAGCAGTGGGGATCGCAGGCCGGTCGGACCGTCGCCGTAGCTGCCGCCCGGGTCCGCGAAGAGGCCGAGGACGTCTGGGCGGAGGCCCAGAGCGTCCGCCGGGGCGAGCGCGACTAGCAGGCGAGCAGCGCGCTGCGCTCGGGTCACGCCCCGATTCGCTTGAGCGACTTGCGAACGGGTAGCTCGCCTCCATGCGAGTCGTGGTCGTCGGAGGTACGGGGAACGTGGGCACGAGCGTGCTCGAGTCGCTGGCGTCGGAGGTCGAGGTGGATGAGATCGTCGCGATCGCCAAACGTCCACCCGCCGCGCAATTTCCGAAGGCCAGGTTTGTCAGCGCCGACATCCGCTATTCGGACCTGGTGCCGCTGTTCCTCGGCGCCCGCGCGGTCATCCATCTCGCCTGGCTGATCCAACCGGGACGCAACGAGGCAATTACCAGGTCGGTGAACGTGGATGGAAGCCGGCGGCTGTTTGAAGCGGTCGTCGAGGCGGGTGTCCCGCTGCTCGTGTACGCTTCCTCCGTCGGCGCGTATTCCCAGGGGCCCAAGGATCGATTCGTCGATGAATCGTGGCCTACTTCGGGCATCGACACCTCTTTCTACGCGCGCCACAAAGCGGCGGTCGAGCGGGAGCTCGATCGCCTGGAACGCGACCGGCCGGAGTTGCGTGTAGTCCGCATGCGGCCCGCGCTGATCTTCAAGGCGGATGCCGCGACGGAGATCCGGCGGCTGTTCGCGGGGCCGCTGCTCCCCGGCTGGATCTTGCGTCCGAGGGCCATCCCTTGGGTGCCGGGCACGCCACGACTTCGTTTCCAGGCCGTCCACTCCCACGACGTCGGCGACGCCTACCGTCGCGCGGTGTTGTCGTCGCCTCGTGGCGCCTTCAACCTGGCCGCCGACCCGCCGATCGGCTCCTCCGAGCTCGCGCGCTTGCTACAAGCCAGGCCCATCCCCGTCAGTCCCGGGGTCCTGCGCGCGGCCGCCGCGCTCACCTACGCGCTGCGCATCCAGCCCACCGAGCCAGGGTGGGTCGACATGGCGCTCTCGGTGCCACTGATGGACAGCTCTCGTGCCCAGAGCGAGCTGGGGTGGATTCCCCGCAACGGGGCGCTGGAGACGCTCGATGAGCTCCTCCGGGGCCTGCGTCAAGGGTCCGATTACCCGACCCCGCCGCTGGCGCGCGACACGAGCGGCCCACTGCGTATCCGCGAGTTCGCCACGGGAGTGGGAGCGCAGGTCTAAGAGCAGACTCCCAGCGTTGTTCACCATGCATCGCCTACGGGTAGTGCGGATGTATGTCCTCGTCGGCTACGCGGTTCTCGGACCTCAGACGGCCGATGAAGGCGGGTGGTACCCCGCGCGCGACCAGCCGCGTTAGGTCTCCCGCGCCCGCGCCTGCACGCACCGACGGCGTCCCCAAGCCGCCCGCACCCGCACCCGCTGGGGGCCAACAGGGTTGGGTGTCGTTTGTCGAGTTCGATCCCGACCTGAACCCCCATGCGGGAGGTTGGTCGCCGCAGGCATGCAGGCGGTTGGTGGCGCGCGTCGCGCATGTGCTCCAAGGTCCCTTTGCGCCCGAGCAGCTGGTGGACGCTCCCACCAAGTCGCTGGGACTCATGGTTCTCGACGGGTTGGCGCTCGTACAGGTCGCGGCCGGTCGTGCGCCGATCGGGTGGTTGATCGGGGCGGAGGACCTGGTCCGCCCTTGGGAGATGACTGAAAACTCATTGCTCAAAGACGCCTCCTGGGTGGCGCTTTCGCCGCTGCGCATCGCGCTGCTCGACGGCGAGTTCGCGCGCCGCGCCAGCGGGATGGATTCCGTCACTGAGGCGCTGCTGACCAAGGTCGCCCAGACAAGTCATTGGCTGTTCGCTAAATCCCTGGTCACCGGAACCTCGGTGATCGAGGAGCGCCTACTGCTGTTGTTCGCCGCACTCGGCGAGCGGTGGGGGAAGGCCACCTCTGCGGGAGTCCTCGTGGCCATGCCGCTGACCCATCAGGTGCTCGCCACATTGATCGGCGCAAGGCGGCCGTCGGTCAGCACGGCGCTCAGCGAGCTCTCTGCCGCCGGGCTGCTACGACGCACCGCGGAGGGCTGGCTGCTCTGCCGCAACTGCACCGGCGGCGGCCGGCCCCGACAACCCCGGTGCTGGCCCAAATACGCCGAGACCCTCGGTTTCGCCCTGAACTAGTCCACCGCTGGACGCCTTCCACGCGCCCAGTGCCAGTTTTGAGCCACCGCAACCGGGTAGCCCGAACGCGCCTATGCCAGAGCGGACTCGTCCTGCGCTCGTCGCACGCCGTGCATTCGCCTGGAGCGTGGGGTGGGTATGCGCGGCTGCGCTGTACCTGCTCCTGATCGACATCACCGACCTGCCCGAGCTGATCGTGGGCGCGGGGGCAGCGGTCCTCGCGGCGACGGGACTGGAGCTGGCTCGTGAGCAGGGAATCGTCGGCGAGAGCGTCCGCTTGCGGTGGCTGTTTCGACTTCATCGGCCCCTGCTCCGGATCCCCCGCGACATCGTCGTCGTGTCGGCAATGGCGCTCCTGGCGCTAGTCCGCCGCAGGCCAGCGTTCGGGAGCTTCCGCGCGGTGCGCTTCAGCGGAGAAGAAGAGGAACCTTACGAGACGGGACGCTGTGCCCTGGCAGAAGCGGCCGGGTCGCTGGCGCCCAACACCTTCGTGGTTGGGATCGACGGCGAGCGGCGACTGATCCTGGCCCACCAGCTGCGCCCGACCGGCGGCCGCGAGACGATCGACCCGCTGGAACTCGGATGAACGAGTGGCAGATCGCCGCGACCGTGCTCGGTTTCGCGCTCATCCCCTGTCTGGGCGTCGCCCTGGTCGCGCCGGCTCCCCATGGCCTCCTGGGGCTCGAAATCGCCGGCGTGCTTGTGAGCACGATTCTGATGCTGCTCTCCGAGGGCTTTCACCGCCAGCCGTTCATCGACCTTGCCGTCGTGCTGGCGCCGATGGCACTGGTCGGCTCTCTCGTCTTCGCGCGGTTGATGGAGCGCCAACTGTGAACTGGCGGATCTTGGTCGCCACCGTTTTTCTGGTCGCCGGGGGTGTGATCGAGGTGCTGGCGGTGCTCGGGCTGTGCGCGATGCGCGATCTCTACGACCGCATGCACTTCGTGGGCTTGGCCAGTTACGGAGCGCTCCTGATCGCGGTCGCGATCGTGTTCCGCGAGTCCTTTTCGCTGATCGGGGACAAGGCGCTGCTCGTCGGCGTGGTGCTCGTCCTCACGGGCCCCGTGCTCGTTCACACGACGATGCGCAGCATGCTGATCCGCGAGCATGGCGACTGGCGCGCGGCTGTCGAAAAGGCGAGAAAGGACGAGTCGTCGTGACCGTTCTCCAGGTCGCGGCGCTCGCCGCGGTGGCGCTCGGCGGCGCCGCCGTCGTGGTCTCCCCCGATCCCCTCCGGCAGGTGATCGTGCTCGGTATCTACGGCCTCTCTTTGACGGTGCTGTTCTTCGTCTTCCAGAACCCCGACGTCGCGCTCTCCGAGATAGTGGTCTCGACGGTAGGTCTGCCGGTGATGGTGCTGCTCGCTCTGCGCAAGGTCAGAGAGCAGGAGCGGCAGCGAGAGGAGCAGAAGCAGAGGGAGCGCGGTTGAGCCGCCGCGCGCGTCTGGCGCTCTTCGCGCTCGCGGGCGGCGGACTTGCAGCGGTGCTCGTGATTGGGTTCACGGGCCTGCCCGACTTCGGTGCCTATCACGGCGTGTATGGGCGCATCATCGATGGCATTGGGGTCACTCTGCGCCACGGCACCGACCTGATCACGCTCTTGAACTTCGACGTTCGCGCATTCGACACGCTTGGCGAGGAATTCATCCTGTTCGCGTCGGTGCTGGGCATCGTGTTGATTCTCCGTCAGCTACGAGGCGAGCGCCAGGAGCCACACAAGGAAGAGGCCGAGGAGCATTCCTTTGCCAGGGCGAGCGCCGCGCTGCGCACACTCGCGCTTGGATTGGTGCCTGCGATCGTTGCGATTGGCGTCTACATCGTCGTCCACGGCCAGATCACCCCGGGTGGCGGCTTCCAGGGCGGCGTGATCCTCGCCGCCGCTCCCCTCGGGGCGTTCCTCGCCGGGCGATACCTCAGCATGAAGGCGATCGCGCCCCATCTGCTGATCGAGTGGGGTGACGCGATCGGGGCCGCGGGCTACGCGCTCCTCGGACTGAGCGGACTGGTCTTCGCCGGCATCTTCTTGAGGAACTACATCCCGCTGGGAACCCCCGGACATCTGCTCTCGGGAGGCCAGTTGGACGTGGCCAGCGTGTTTGTCGGGCTCGAGGTGAGCGGCGCCTTCCTCGTCGCCTGGACCCAGTTCCTAGACCAGGCGATGCTGGTGCGAGGGGGGCAGCAGTGAGCTTTCTGCCGTTCGCCGTCGCGGCCTGGCTGTTCGTGATCGGCCTGTACGGGATCGTCTCGAGCAACAACCTCGTGCGCACGATCATCTCGCTCACGGTCGTGCAGTCCTCTACCTACCTAGTGCTGCTCGGGGTCGGCTACGTCAGCGGCGGCAAGGGCGCGATCTTCGCCGACATCACGCAGGTGAGCAAAGCGGTCGACCCGGTGGTCCAGGTCCTCGTGCTCACGGACATCGTGATCGAAGCGACGGTCACCGGACTGCTGCTGGCGCTGGCAGTTCAGGCTCACAAACGGTTCGGCAGCCTCGACCCGCACGACCTTCGCGCCCTGCGGGACTGATGCACATAGCGGCGCTGCCCGTGTTCATCCCGCTGCTCGCGGCGGCGATGCTCGTGGCGTTCAGGCACTGGGCGCCGAGGGTGCTCAACGATGCGGTCGCAACCGGCGTGGGCGCGGCCGTGGTGGTGCTCTGCGCTTTGCTGCTGGCCCACACCGCGCACGGCCGTCCGTTCGCCTACTGGATGGGCGGCTGGCGACCGAGCCACTCCGTGGCCATCGGCATCTCGCTCTCCATCGACCCGATAGGCGCCGGCCTGGCGACGTACATGGCCGTGCTCGTGACCGCCGCGCTGATCTACTCCTGGCGCTACTTCGACGCTGTGGACGGGCTCTACCACGCCCTCATGCTTGTGTTCCTCGCCGCGATGGCGGGCTTCTCGCTCACCGGCGACCTATTCAACCTCGCTGTCTTCTTCGAGCTGATGGGCGCGGTGGCGTATGCGCTGACCGCCTACAAGATCGAGGAGAAGGGACCCATCCAGGGCGGGATCAACTTCGCCATCTCCAACAGCGTCGGCGCGTATGCGATCTTCACCGGCATCGCGCTGCTGTACGCGCGCACGGGCGCCCTCAACATGGCCCAGATCGGCGCGACGCTCGGCCATCACCATGCAGATCCGCTCGTGTTGGTGGCGATGTCGCTGCTCTTCATCGGATTCCTCACCAAAGCGGCCGCCGTTCCCGTCCACTTCTGGCTCGCCGACGCCCACGCGGTTGCTCCGGCGCCCGTATCGGTCCTCTTTTCAGGCGTGATGGTCGAACTGGGCATATACGCGGTCGCGCGCCTCTACTGGACGATCTTCGCGGGCCCGCTCGGTCCTCACGTCGAGGAGCTGCGCGCGATCCTGATCGCGTTCGGCACGCTGACGGCGCTGTGGGGCGCGGTCATGTGCTTCTCGCAGCGCCACCTCAAGCGGCTTCTGGCCTTCTCCACGATCAGTCACGTGGGGATGTTCGTGTGTGGAATCGGACTGCTCAGCGCGAAGGGCCTGGCCGGAGTCGCGGTCTACGTCATCGGCCACGGATTTACCAAGGCCGCGCTGTTCATGCTCTCCGGGGTGCTGCTCCATCGTTTCCGAACGATCGACGAGTTCGATCTCCACGGCAAGGGCAGAGAGCTTCCGTGGGCCGTGGTCCTGTTCGCGGTCGGCGGCTTGTTGCTGTCGGCGATTCCCGTGGCGACGTTGTTCTTCGGCAAGTCGCTGCTCGACGGCGCGGCCCTCGACGGCGGCTATCCATGGCTGCCCGCCATCTTCGTGATCTCATCGATGTTCACCGGAGGGGCGGTGCTGCGCGTGAGCGGACGCTTGCTCGGCTGGGGTCCCTCCCAGCCCGCAGACGAACGTCAGGCGGCCGCGGCGCGCGAGGAGGAGGCCGAGGAGGAGGCTCCGCGCGAGTACACCCCGCCGCTCATGCTGTTAGTCCCGGCGGTGCTACTGCTTGGCGCAATCGTGATCGGGTTGATTCCGGGCGCGGTGCCGGGGATCGAGATCGCAGCCGGGCACTTCCACGACCATACGGCCTACATCAACTGGGTACTGCACGGCCACGTGCACTTTGCGCCTGCCTCGACAAGCCACGTGGAGGGATTCGACTATGCCTACGCCGGCGGCGCCACGCTGGGCGCGATAGCGCTCGCCGCGCTTGGGCTCTTCGGGAGACCGCTGAAGCGACACCTGCCACATCTGCTCCTGCAACCGGTGGTGGTCGCCGTGGGAGGCCTACGCGAGCTTCATTCGGGTCATATCGGCGACTACATCGCCTGGTGGACGGCCGGGGCCGCCGCGCTGGGCGGGGCATCGCTGATCTTTCTGCGATGAAAGCGCCAATTGGATACGGATCACGCGCAGCTGTAGCCGTGGTCGTCGCGACCCTCGGAGCGGCGGTCTCAGGTTGTGGGGCGCTGCCACCGGAGGCCCCGCTCGCGTACGCCGAGAAGCTCGACAGCGCCACCAGCGGCATCTCCACGGCCTGCGGCTACGCGTACAGAGCGACGGCGTTCCCCGGCGACCACACGCGGGATCTGAACCAGCTAGAAGCCAGCGCCAGCATGTATGTGGATAAGCTCGTCAAGGTCTTCCGGCGCAACCGCAAGTGGGTCTACCAGGGGGACACCGTGGCCGAGATCTCCAGCGATGCCGTGTCGATGCTCAACTCCTGCGGCCTGCACGCGGCCGCGCACAGGCTGCGGCGCGCGACTACCGCCTCGGGTTAGCTAAAACCTGCCCGGTAGCGCTCGGCGTCCGAGCGCTTGAACTCGAGTCCCAGCCCTGGCCTGTTGCGATCGGGCGTGAGCATGCCGCCGTTCGGCGCAAGCGTGCCGTCGAAGAGCATGCCTTCGATCCGGTAGTGGTCGAAGAAGTACTCGATGTGGATGTTGGTCTCCATCGCGCAGCATGCGTGCGCCGAGATCGCCGGCGCGCAGTGGGCGGATGACGGCAGGCACCGTGCCTTGCACAGGCCGTCGACGCGCATCATGTTGGTGATTCCCCCGCAGCGCGTGACGTCGGCCTGAAGGATGTGCACCGCGCCGGCCTCGAGCATGCGCTGGAAGTAGGGAAGGTTCCAGCCATACTCGCCCGCGGCGATGGCCAGCCCGGCCGGCGCGCGGCCCCGGACGTGGGCCAGCCCGAGGAGATCGTCGGAGGAGACCGGCTCTTCGAAGTAGGTCACCCCGAGCTCGCTGTAGCGCTGCGCCCACAGCAGGGCCTCCTGTGGGTTGTTGGCTCCGTTGGCGTCGACCATCAGCTCGACGTCGTCGCCCCCGACCGAGCGCACCAGCCCCACGCGTCTGGGGTCCTCCTGCCCGTCGCGACCGACCTTGATCTTGACGCTGCACAAGCCATCGTCCACCCAGCCCTGGACCTGCTCGCGGAGCTGCTCTGAGGTGTAGTTGCAGAACCCGCCCGAACCGTAGATCGGGACCGATTCGTGAAAGCGCGGCAGCGCGTCGGCCAAGCACACGCCGAGCAGCTTGGCTTTGAGGTCCCATAGGGCCACGTCCACCGCCGAGATGGCCATCGCGGCGATGCCCTCGTTGCCCAGCTGCCGGGCCTGCCCTTGCATCTCCGCCCAGGCCCGCTCCGGCATCAGCGGGTCTGCTCGCTCGACGATGCTCGAGAGCTTCGACTTGATGACCGAGGCGGCTGCCTTGTCGCAGTAGGTGTAGCCCAGGCCGGTGTGCTCGCCGCAGCGGAGCTCGACCACCACGAGCGTGGTCGAGTCCCACTCGAGCGTGCCGTCTGACTCCTTCTCGGTGGCGGTCGGGATCTCGTAGGCACCAACGTCGACCCGTTCGATGCGGGCCTCCACGGGCGACCTGACGGTGCTCGTCGTAGTCACTGCAAATCCGTCTACCCGGGCCCGGCGCCCGGCAACCTCCGGCGCTCAGCCGGGCGCCAATCCAAGCGCGTCGCGGATGGCCTCGGCGAGCGCCTCGACTGCGGCTGCCTGGTCATCGCCGGTCGCGCGACGTTCGCCACTCAGCGTCTCGTTCGCCGCCCGCAGCCACGCACGTGCTTCCTGCTTGCTCCGCCGGCTCGCCTCCACGCCGTCGAGCGCATGCTCGATCGCGACGATCACCTCGCCGGTGGTCAACGTATGGAGGTCCGGGATGGCGATCCGCGTGGAGGCCGGGCGCGCGGACTCCCCCGGCTCCGGCTCGGGCGCGACCGCGTATGGAGGCTCGTGAAAGTGCGTGCGCTTGCCTTTGTCCGGCGGGTGGAAGGCCACCTCGATGGTCTCCTTGTCATCGCGCTCTTCCATCTTGGCCAGGGCCGCGCGGGCGCGCCTGTCGGCCTCTTCCGGCGGGTCCATGATGCTCCGCGGCCATAGGCGACGGATGAGCGTGACGTTGACCTCCGCCGAGAAGACGACGATCCGGGCGCCCAGGTAGAGCCACGCAAGCAGCCCGATCACGGTCGCGAACGTTCCGTAGGTCTGGCCCGCGCCTTTGACCACGTGATCGATGTAGATGCCGCCGACCGCCTGGAGAATCAGCCAGCCGACCGCGGCCATCACGATCCCCGGCCAAAGCTCTGAGGTCGGGACCTCGCGGACGAAGAAGCGAAAGGCAAGTGTGAACATGATGAGGTTCAGAACGAGCGAGAGCGCCAGCCCGCCGATCGTCAGCAGGACCCCGCCGAGGCCCGCGCTGACCACCCCCGAGGCAGCTGTCGAGATCACCTGGAGCAGGCCCACGGCGGCTAGGAACATGAGACCTCGGAGCCGCGAGGTAAAGAAGTTCGGCTGCCTGTAGTGAGGCACCGTGTACACGCGGTTAAAGGCGTTCTGCGCGGCCACCGTCACGCCGAGCCCCGACCAGATCGTGCCGATGATGCCGATCGTCAGGCCCGCGCTCGAGCCGTGAAGGTTGCCCAGGTCGGCGCCCACGATCGGGAACTGCTTGAGCGCCGAGTTCACGAGGTCACGTTCGACCGAAGGGTGGTTTTGGAGCACGAAGCCCAGGATCGTCGAGAACAGCAGCAGCAGCGGGAAGATGGAAAAGAAGGCCCACCAAGCGATCAGCACGGAGGCGTTGCCCGCCCCCTGGTCGGAGATGTTCTTCAACACGGCGATGGGAACCGCCAGTAGCGAGTGGCGGCGCTGGAAGCGATCGAAGGACTTGATTGGCGCCAGTGGGTCCATCTTCTCTTTCCTTGTCCGTGGCTTCAGAAGGTATTTTCAGCTCTGAGCTACCCGCTCAGGGACCTCGCGGTCGCACCCGCCACGCCGGCTAGCTCGTGGGCTCCTTCTGGGCCAGGTCGAGCTTCTACGAGACGCTCGTGGCAAGCCGCTAATCGCCGCTGCGAATCGTCGCCGCCGCGGCGCCAGCGACCGCTGCCCCCAAACCCGCGAGCACCACTCCACGCCGCTTGGCGAGCTCGTACAGGGGGCTCACGCTGTGGGCTTGCCCGTCGAAGGGACCATGCGCACCGCGGTCCTCGTCCACAGGCTCGAAGAGATTGTCGTGAGCGCGTGGATCCAGGTCTTGGTCGGTCATCTGCGAGCCGAATCCGGTCCTGGCCAGGTAGTGGTCGAGGAGCCAGGGTGCCACGCGCTCGCAGACGATGTTCATCACGGTGGGAATCCCGACATAGATCTGGCGGCGCTTGTGGTGGGCGGCATGGTGGATCGCGTCGGCGGCTATCTCCGGCTGGTAGATGGGCGGCACCGGCATGGTCTGCTTGGGCAGCCTGGTCCGACCCCACGTGAACTGGGTGGTGTTGACCCCGGGCAGCTGGATCATCGACAAGCGGACCTTCGACTTGTGGTGCAACAGCTCGGTGATAACGCTCTCGGTGAAGTTCTTGCACGCCGCCTTAGCGCCGGAGTATGGCGACTGCAGGGGGATGCCCCGGTAGGACATCGCCGAGCAGACCTGCACGATCGAGCCGCGGTCGCGCGGGACCATGTGCTTGAGCGCCGCGCGGGTGCCCCAGACCATGCCCAGGTAGGTGACCTCAGTGGCGCGCCTGAACTCTTCCGGCTCGATGTCGAGGAACTCGGCGTACACCGTAACCATCGCATCGTTGACCCACACGTCGATCGGCCCCAACGCATCCTCGACGGACGCCGCGGCGGCCTCAACCTGCTTGTCATCCGCGACATCGAGCGGCAGCACGAGCGCCTGACCACCCGCCCGCTCGACCTCTCGCGCCGCGCTTTCGAGCCCTCTGCGCCCGCGAGCGATCAGCCCCACGCGCGCGCCGTCCGCTCCGAACCTTCGTGCCGCCGCGCGGCCGATTCCACCGGAGGCGCCGGTGATTACGACAACCTCGCCTGGTCTTGGCATCACATTGCTGCTCCCCGCTGCAGTCGCCGCCAAAACCTCGCTCACGGCCCACCTCGACTAGCCGGCGCGTCACGGGTCCCGGACAGCAGTCCTCAGCACGGCGCGCTCTACCGCACCGCGCCGTTGATGGCCCGGCGTCTGGCCGTCTTCGTTACCGCGCCCTGTCCGTCGACCGCCAGCACCACGGCTGCGAGCACGGTCGCGTTCCAACTCCGAAAGTCCTTGGCGCTGAACTCCTGGCCGATGTGGTTCTTGAGGTACTAGTTTATGTCGTCGGCGTGAATCGTCCCCCACCGCCTGTCGTTGCGGTAGGCAAGGAGCTCGTCGTCCCCCTCGCGCCGGCGCTTCAACGCTCGCAGCAGATCGAGGCATAGCGGGTCTTGCACCGACCGCAGCTGCCGGATGCCGCCCTTCGCGGGGTAATCGAATATGACCATCTGGCGCTCGAGGCGCAGGTGCTCCTTGCGGATGGTGGCGACCCCGATGCCGCTGTCTGGCTCCTACTGCTTGCGGCCGGCGGCGTCTGCGCCGGCGGCCTGGAGGTGACCGTTCGGATCGCTGCAGATCCAGACGTCCTCCCATGCGGGTGGAATCACCAGCTCGCGGATCCGCAGCAGCGCTTCCGGGTCGGTGATTCGCTGTCCTTGCTCATCGACGTACGAGAATCCCCGGCCGCAGCGGATCCGGCGAAAGCCGGGGCCTGAGCAGTCGGACCGGCGAAGGCGGGTTCGCGGTGAGGGTATGGTCAAAGGCGATCGAAGTGTGCGCTTCAGGGTGCGTGGGTAGCCATATAGGACCGCATCGAAAGGAGCGGAGACATGGGTCTCATGGACAAGATCACGGGCAGGGCGAAGCAGGCAGCCGGCGACGTCACCGGCGACGCCTCACTGCGCCAGGAGGGTAGGCAGGAAGAGCGCAAGGGCAAGAAGAAGGAGGAGCTTGCGCGCAGCCAGGAGAAGGCCGACGAGAAGGCCCAGGAGGTGGCCGACCTCGAGCGAAAGACCTCCTAAAGCGAATTCGTGCCCGCGCCGGGCCGCGGTCCGGCGCGGGCATCGAGACCGGGATCACTGCGCCCATGACTTCGGCCAGGGGTAGCGGCACCGTGGCGGTGCTCGACGTCGACGGCACTCTCGTCGACACGAACTACCACCACACGCTCGCGTGGTTCCGGGCATTCCGGCGCCATGGCATCGTCCTGCCGCTGTGGCGGATTCACCGGCACATCGGCATGGGTGGTGACCAGCTCGTGGCGGCCCTTACGGACGAGCGCACCGACCAAGAGCGAGGGGACCATATTCGCGCGGCCGAGTCGGAGCTGTACCTCGAACTGATCGAGGAGGTCCAGCCGATGAAGGGCTCCAGAGAGCTGATCGAGGATCTCCGCCGGCGCGGTCACGCGGTGGTGCTCGCCAGCTCGGCAAAGGAGCAGGAGATCGACCACTACCTGGACCTGCTCGATGGTCGCGAGCTGGCTGACGCCTGGACCACCTCGGCCGACGTCCAGGCCACCAAGCCCGCACCGGACCTCGTCCATGCGGCGCTGGACCGCGTCGGTGGCTCGGCGCACGACGCGGTGATGATCGGCGACACGCCATGGGACGTCCACGCTGCCCGCGAGGCGGGCGTCTCCACGCTGGCGGTCCTCACCGGCGGGTTCGCGATCGAGGAGCTCGAGGAATCGGGCGCCGCGGGGGTCTTCGAGTCGGTCGCGGACCTTCGCCTGAGACTCGACGACACGCCCCTGCGCTAGGTGGATCCTGCGCGGGTCACGAGCAATCGGCCTTGCCAGCGATTCTCCTCGGCCGACTGGGGGTAGCTTTGCGCCATGTGGCTGTTATTCATTCTCGGCTTTCTCGTGCTCCTGGCGCTCGTCGGCGGCGCGCTTGCGGGCGGCATTTTCACGATCGTGCTCATTCCGCTGGCCGCGATCGCACTGATTAGCGCAATCGTGTACACCTACTTCGGCGGCGCGGCTCAGCGGCGCGCCGGCGGTGAGCGGGGCGTGCAGAGACCGCCCACGCCGCCGACCACTCAGCAGCCCTCCTCGGCGCCTGCGCCGTCGACGCCGGAAGAGCTCGCCGACGCGCGGCGCGCGAACCAGTAGAGGTCTGTTTAACGCCGCTTCTGCGAGACGGCGCGAATCAGCTGCGCCTTACCCATTTTTGACCGTCCGGCGATATCCAGCCGGGCAGCTTCGCGTCGCAGCTCGGTCACCGTCATCGCGCCGGCGCCAGTGCCGGTGCCGCGCGAGGCGCCACGCTTCCGCGCTGCGGCCTTCGCCCCCTCCCGGCCCAGCGCCTCACGTGTGTCCTTCGGCAGATTCGAGATGGTCCGCTTCTTGCGGGCCCCCTCCTGTGCCTTGGTCACGTTCCTGCGCGCGGTCTGTCGTTGTTTCTGTGTCGCCATAGGCAACATTGTGACGAATGGCGCGGCCTGTTAGGACCGGGTCCAATCCGGCGCCCGGTGTGCCCGGCGCGAACGCGTCAGAGCCGACGTACTAACCGTCCGCCCCTGCTAGCGTTGGCCAGGTAGGGGACCTTTCTCGTGAATGGTGGGTACATGTCCCAGTCCGCCCAGAACGCCGTCATCGACCGATCCGAAAGGAGGGCAGGCCGCGTGGAAGCCTCGTTCTCGATCGATCGCCAACGACTCCCAGATGGCGCGGTCGAGCTGTCGCTCGTCGGTGAGCTCGACCTTGCGACCATCGGCCTACTCGAGCGGGAACTCGACCAGGTAACGGCAGCGGAGAAACGGGTGGTCCTCGATTTGCGCCGCCTCCAGTTCGTCGACTCCAGCGGCTTGCACGCCTTGCTTCGCGCCGACCGCCGGCTCAGCGAAGCGGGCGGCCAACTGACGCTCGTCCGCGGTCCTCGGGCGGTCGAGCGGCTGTTCCAGCTGACTGGTCTCGACACGAGGCTTCACATAGTCGATCGCGACGAGCTGGATCCTGGCTCCTGCTAGCGCCATGGCCACGACCGTCGAAGAGCAGCTTGCGATCTACTTGACAAACGCCCACGCGATCGAGCTTCAGGCGCTGGTCCAGGTGGAACGGGCGCCATCGATCGCGGGCGACCCGGAGCTTGCGGACGCATTCGCAAAGCACTTGGAGGAGACCAAGCGCCACGAGCGGTTCGTCCGTTCCCGGTTGGAAGCTCTCTCGTGGGCACCCGTAACGCACAAGGGCCTCGCCGCCAGGGCGACTGGCATCGGCTTTGCGCTGTTCGCCAGATTCCAACCTGACACTCCGGGCAAGCTCGCCGCCCACGCCTATTCCTACGAGCATATGGAGCTCGCCGCTTACGACCTGCTTGGCCGACTCGCAAAGCGCGCGCAGGACAGCGAGACCGAGCTGATGGCCGACATGATCGAACGTGACGAGCGCACGATGGCCTCGCGACTGGAGGCATGCTTCGACCGCGCGGTGGCCGCCTCGCTGCGCGAGATCGGAGTGGAGGACCTGGGCAAGCAACTCGATAAGTACTTGACCGACGCGCACGCGATCGAGCAGCAGGCGATCCAGTTGCTGAAGAAGGGTTCCAAGCTGGCCGGCACCAAGGAGCTTGCGGCTGCCTACGAGGACCACCTGGTGCAGACAACCGAGCACAGCGAGCTGCTCGAGAGGCGGCTGAGGGCCCGCGGCTCCAGTCCATCGGCGCTCAAGGACGCGGCGCTGCGCCTGGGCGCGCTCAACTGGGGGATGTTCTTCCAGGCGCAGGTAGACACGCCCGCCAAGCTGGCAGGCTTCTCCTACGCCTTCGAGCACCTCGAGATCGCTGCCTATGAGCTGTTGAAGCGCGTGGCTGCGCGCGCCGCCGACGAGGAGACGATCTCGACCGCGGCCAAGATCCTCCTGGAGGAGCGCGAAGCCGCCGGGCGGATCCACAGCCTCTTCGACTATGCGCTCGACGCCTCGCTGCAGGAGGCAGGGATCACCGCATGAGCGGGGCAGTCAACGGCGGGTGAACATGCCTGCCGTGGTGATCGGCGCCGGGCACCACGGCCTCGTCGCTGGGATCGAGCTCGCCGCGGCCGGCTGCGAAGTCGTCGTGCTCGAGGCCTCGAGCAAGCCCGGAGGCGGCGTACGCACCGACGAGTTGACGCTTCCGGGCTTCCGCCACGACACGTGTTCCGGGTTCTTTCCGCTGACGGCCGCTTCGCCCGCGTTCAGAGCGCTCGAGCTCGAGGTTCCCTGGATCGACGCGCGGATCCCCATGGTCCACGTGCTCGACGGGGCCGAGGAGATCGTCCTCCACCGCGATGTGGAGCTGACGGCAAATTCGCTCGATGGTTGCGCGCCCGGCGCGGGGCAGGCCTGGCGGGACCTGGTAGGGGCTCTGTGGCCCAACCGCCAAGCTCTCGTGCACGCCGTGCTGGCTCCGTTGCCCGCGCTGCGGGCATGGGCGACGGTGCTGTCCGGCTTCCGCGCCCAGGCGCTGGAGCTCGGCCCGCTGGCGGTCGCGTCCTCCGCGGCCCTTGGCCGCGGACTGTTCGGCGACGAGCGCGCCGCCGCTTGGCTCGCCGCCTCCGGGGGGCACGCGGACCTGTCGCCGTTTGCCTCCGGCAGCGGCGCCTTCGCGCTGGGGCTCAATTTTCTCGCGCACGCAAGTGGCTGGCCCTTCCCCCGCCGCGGCGCCGGAGCGCTCACCGACGCCCTCGTCCGTCGGCTGGAGTCGGGGGGCGGCGCGGTTCGGTGTGGTGCACCCGTCGCCGAGATCGCCGTAGCCGGAGGGCGAGTGTCCGGTGTCCGCCTCGCAGACGGCGAACGGATCGAGGCCTCGGGTGTGATCGCCACGACCAGCCCCGCTTCCCTGCTCGCGCTGCTCGCGCCGGGCTGCCTACCCGGACGCCTTGAGCGACGCCTCCATCGCTGGCGTTACGGCCTCGGCACGCTCAAGCTCGACTATGCGCTAGCCGCCCCGGTGCCCTGGCGCGCTCCGCATGCTCGCGCGGCCGCTGTGGTGCACGTCGGCGGTCCGCTGGAAGAGATAACGGCTTCACTCGAGCAGGCCTCTAACGGCCATCTGCCCGACCGCCCTGCGCTCGTCGTCGGTCAACAGTCGCTGCACGACCCGACACGAGCGCCGCACGGCCAGCAGACGCTGTATGTCTACGCTCGCGTTCCGCAGCGTGCGACGGTCGGGGATGACGAAATCGCCGCGCCTGTCGAGCGGCAGCTGGAGCGCTTTGCGCCCGGCTTCCGCGAGCTCGTGCGCGGCCGCTGCATCCGTACGCCGAACATGATCGAAGCTGAGAACCCAAGCATGCGAGGCGGGGATCTTGCCAGCGGTAGCTGCGAACCCGACCAGCAGTTGATCTTCCGCCCGGCGCCTTCGCTGTGCCGGGGCCGCAGCCCCCTCCCCGGCCTGTACGTAGCCGGCGCCTGGGTCCATCCGGGGCCGGGCGTGCACGGCGTTTCCGGGCGAGCGGCGGCTAACGCGCTCTTGGCTGACATGCGTCTGCACAGGCGGCTTTTGCGGCGAGTGCGCTCCACCGCCCGGCGCTCGAGCGCAAAGCGGCCGCGCGAGTCAACCCCCACGCGTTGAGACTTTAGATTGTGGGTAGATGCAAGCGGAGTTCGAGTCTTGCCCGCCCGTGATGACAGAAAGGACGAGTGATGGCTGACAGCGAGCGACTTACCGAGCGAGACATGAGGTTGGCGCAGTGGCTCAACGAGGCTCACGCCAAGGAAGCTGAGCTCGAGGCCGACCTCACGGCGCACATCGCCATGACCGACAAGACGTCCTACAAAAAGCGGCTTCAGCAGCACCTCCGTGAGACCCGCGACCACAAGCGTCGCGTCGCGTCGCGGATCAAGCAGCTGGGCGGCGAGGCGCAAGGACTAACCGTTTCCGGGATCCCGCGCGCGGCCGGCGAAGTCGCGGGCAAGGCGATGGCGGCCGTGAAAGGGCAGGTCGGCGCTGCCCGCGCGGCTCTCACCGAGCAGGCTGAGACACATCTGCGCAACGCGCAGGAAGAGCTCCGCGAAGAGCATGTCGAGATCGCGATCTACAACCGCATCGAGACGTTCGCTGACGAGGTCGGAGACCGCGAGACCGCCCAGCTCGCCAGGTCGATCCGCCGCGACGAGGAGCGGATGGCGAAGTTCCTGGATGCGGAGCTCTCGCGTCTGGTGAAGGCTTTTGTGCGGGCCGAGATCCCGCGTGACCAACGCGCCGCCTCGAGGACACGCCGTCGCTCTCGCTCCGCGGCATCTCGCTCGCGCAGCGCGGCGCGGAGCGCGTCTTCACGGTCGCGCCGGTCGCAGGCGTCGACGCGGTCCTCGTCTCGCGGCGGTCCCCGTAGCCGGAGCGCATCGACCGCGCGGAGCAGCGGGTCATCCAGGCGCAGCTCCTCATCGACCGCCGGCTCGCGCAGTACGAGCTCGCGCAGACGCGGGTCAAGCGGCACCTAGCGCGTCCGAAGCGGCACCTAGCGCGTCCGGGGGCTAACGCGTCGCCGGGCTACCTGCGGAGCGTGACGACCACGACCACTACGGCGGCGACCGCTGCGGCAGCTGCGACCGCCGCTGCGGGCTGCCCGCGTGCCCATTCGGGGAGCGCCGCCACGGAGTGTCGAAGCGCAGCCATCTTCGCGCGCGACCTCGTCTTGATGTCCGTCTTGCCCGCTAGCTCCTCGACGAGCTCGCCGAGCTCGTGGCGGGTCTGCTCAATCTCCTGCTTGATGATCTCGGGATCGCGCATATCGGCTATTGCCGGCCCCGCTTGGCGTGAGCCTTGATCCACTCGAGGTCATCTCTGACGCTCGCAGCCGCGTCGGCGGGGGCAAGCGGGGTCGCACGGCGAACTTGAGCACGCCCCAAAAGTGCCGCGACGCCTGCCATTGCGAGATACACGCCGCCGACGATAAGCGCCGCGGCCCACGCCGCAACCACGAGCGCTAACCCCAGGATCGCGGCAGCCGTCAGGGCTCCGAGCCCAAAGACTGAAAGCACCCCGGCGCCGCCAAACATTCCGGCTCCCCGGCCGGCGCGCTTGGCCTTAACCGCCAGCTCCGCCTCAGCCAGCTCCAGCTCCTTGTGGGCCAGCGCGCTCGACTGCGCGGTGATCTCCCTGACGAGCTCGGGAACGCTCCGCTGGACGCCTCGCTCTTGGATCTCTGCCATTCTCTTGTCCTCCGCGATCTCGAACTGTCGGTCTCGCTCCGGCGGTGATCCGTCTACCCCGAGGCGGTGGCTCCGGCCCTAGCAACGCGGTGCTCGCCTTCGGCGAACTCCTCGACGATCTTGGCGCAGAACGCCGGCAGGTCGTCTGGCCCACGCGACGTCACCAAACCCTCGTCTACGACGACCTCTTGATCGACCACGTCGCCGCCGCGGCACTTGATGTCGCTGCGGACGCTCGGATACGAGGTCAGCTTGCGCTCCCGCACCAGATCGGCCTCTACCAGCAGAACGGGTCCGTGGCAGATCGACCCAACTGGCTTTCCAGCCTTGAAGAAGTTCTGCACGAAAGCGATCGCGTCCTGGTCCTGACGGAGCTTGTCCGGGTTCACTGTGCCTCCTGGCAGGACTAGCCCGTCGTAGTCGTCAGGGGAGGCGTCAGCGACCACCTTGTCGACCGGAAGCTTGGAAGCAGGCTCGCGATGTCGTGGTTCATCGCCTGGATCTCTCCCGGCTTTAGCGAAATCAGTTCGACCTGCCCCCCGGCCTTCTCGACCGCCTCACGCGGCTTGCGATATTCGATCTCCTCCACTCCGTCGGCGGCGAGGATCGCGATCTTCTTGCCCTTGAGCTCGTCAGCCATCTGTTTCCCTTTCGCTTGCCTTCGCGTTGCGGCTGCGCACCTCAGGCCTCCGAATACCGGCGGCCCCCTCCCAGTCCCGCACGTACTCGCGGAACTCAAGTTCGAAACGCGGCCACCAGTCGCCCCGCAGCTCCTTCGGCGCCCGGCGCCGGGGCTGCTCTCGGGCCACGTAGACCACACACCCGATGATTGCCGCGCTGATGGCGAACCAGAGAAGAATGATCATCGCCACCCTCCTAACCGTCGAACGCTCACGTTGTGACTCTTCCCACTTGTGTGCCCCGACCAACACTAATCCGGTCCGCCGCGTCTGCTCGCTGACTCCCGGCCAACTCGCCGACGTGCTTTGAATCGAGCCGCTCGGCCAGCCGCGAGGAGAGAGCCATGATGGTGAGTGCGGGGTTCGCGGATCCTTGCGTGGGCATAACGCTTCCGTCGGCGATGAAGAGGTTGGGGGTATCCCAGACGCGGTGGTCCGAGTCGACGACGCTGGTCTCCGGGGCGGAGCCCATCGCACAGCCGCCGACGAGGTGTGCATCTCGGTCGATCGCGAGGATGTCCTGGGCGTCGGCGGCCTCCAGGATCTCCCCGAGCGTCCGCCGGGCCATGGCGATGTTGCGACGGTCGTTGTCGCATTGCGTGTAGTCCATCCGCGCCACCGGTAGGCCGTGGCTGTCCTGCACGCCCGTGGCGACCGTCACCCTGTTCTCGGCTCGCGGAAGCAGCTCCGACAGTGCGCCGAGCGCGTACCAGTGGTTGTAGTCGCGCATGTATTCCCGTAGGGCCTGGCCCCAGTGGCCGTCGGCGAGCACGTGCTCGGCCCAGCCGATGGGCAGGGGGCTTACGGTCTGGATCGCGAACCCGCGCGCGAACCCGCGGGCGGGGTCGGTTTCGTAGAACTGCTCCGAGGAGATCTCGGGTGGAGGGGCCTTGTACATCCTGACTTCGTCGGGGAAACGGCCGGCGAGTTGCGGCGCTCCCTGGACCATCACACTGCGGCCAACGAGATCGTGGCCGTTACCAACGCC
>JAFAPR010000007.1 GCA_019247075.1 Solirubrobacterales bacterium | reverse complement strand
GCGGCGGCGGCGGTCATCGCGAACGGGCGAGCTAGCGTGTGCTGGCGTGGAGGGACGTGATGCCACGATCGGGCGATGTCGCTGAGACCCTTGGGCGTCAGGTCGGCGGGGTCTCGCAGGGTGGCTGTGGCGGGAGGGCGTTGCTGGTGAGATACGTTGCGCTGATCGGTGGCGTGCTGGCGCTGGCGTGCTCTGGCGCCGGGTGCGGAGGGGAGACCCACGCACAGCGGGGTGCAGGACGGCACGCGGCACCTCACGTTAAGACCAGGCGTGTTTTGGTCACTGATCCCGTGCTTGCCCGCCTGGGCCTCCCCGCGCTGCATGGCTCTTCGCCGCTGCCGGGGTATCTGATGATCGCCGACCGGGACAACAACCGCCTGATCATCGTCAGCCCCGCCAAGCGGATTGTGTGGCGGTTCCCTTCACCGGGCGCGCTGCGGCCGGGGCAGTACTTCGCCGGTCCCGACGACGCATTTCTGTCGGCGGACCGGCGCCACATCGTCACTAACGAGGAGTTCTCGGACGCGATCGCGGTGTTGACGCTCGCGCGGCGTCCGCGGATCGTGTGGCAATACGGCCACCAGGACGTGCAGGGCAGTGCGCCGGGCTACCTGGCGCATCCAGACGACGCCTATCTGCTCGCCAACGGAGAGGTCCAGGTAGCTGACATCATCAACTGTCGGGTGCTGTGGCTCAACCACGCCCGACGGATCGTGCGGTCGCTGGGAATCGCGGGCGGCTGCGCTCACGATCCGCCCAGGACGTTGCTGCCGCCGAACGGGGACACTCCGCTGCCCGACGGCGGGGTGATCGTCACTGAGATTGGCGGCTGGATCGACCGCTTCAGTTGTACGGGGAAGCTTTTGTGGTCGATCAAATCGCCCACGGACTACCCGTCCGATGCTCAGCTGCTGCCCGACGGCGACGTGCTCGTCGCCGGGTTCAACATCCCCGGGCGAATTGACATCCTTTCGCCCAGGGGAAGAATCGTCTGGACCTATGGCCCGGCCACGGGACCAGGAGCGCTCGACCGCCCCTCGCTGGCCGTGCAGCTCCCCAACGGGATGATCGCAGCGACAGACGACTGGAACCACCGCGTGGTCGTGATCGACCGAGCCGCCAAGCGAATCGTGTGGCAATACGGACACACCGGTGTCCCCGGAAGCCGACCCGGATACCTGAGCAAGCCAGACGGCCTCGCCCTTCTTCCCTGAAACTTAGGGATCGGCTCCAGGCAGTGCCGTCGGAGCCGGCCGGCACCACGTGCAGCGGGCCGTACCGGTCGTGCGCGAGGGTGTCGGTGTTTCTTCCATGTTGCCTCCGCGTCGTTGTAGGGTTGCTCAAACCCAAGTGAAGGGAGAGGGCATGGCGATAGGGATCCGCATGAAGCTGGAGGGCGTCACCGCCGAGCAGTTTGAGGTGATGGAGCGGTCGGTCGATCCGGACTCTAATCCTCCGGAGGGACTGATCTTTCACGCGTCTGGGCCGATTGATGGAGGGTGGGGCGTGATCGACTTCTGGCGGTCACGGGAGCTGTTTGATCGATTCGCGCAGGAGCGGATCGGCTCGGCGGTGGCTGCCGCGGGGGTGTCTGTCACGCCGGATATCCGTGAGTTCTCGGTGCACGAGCACTTTCCGCGCTAGCTGGCTGGCGGGCCGGTAGCCCGTCACTGGCCTCGACATGCGGCTGCGCAGCTGCCGGGGCTTACCTAGGGGGCGTGACGACCCGATGCTAAGGGAAGGGGCTCGACGCGAGGTCGCCCGACCTGTCGATCAGCAGCACCCCCGCGCCTTTGGAGACCGGCGCGACGAGCTCGCCTGTGAGACCGAACACAGCCGCCTCGTTGGTCGGGCTGTGGCCCACGGCCAGCGCGCGCCCGCCCTCAGGGATTCGCTCGAGGATCCGCCGGAGCCCAGCGGCGAGTAACTCCGAGTCCTCGTCCACCAGCTCGGGATCCGCGTCCCGCAGCGCGGACAGCTCACCACTTCCAGCCGCACGGTACGCCGCGCGCCAGCGCTCCTCGACGCCCGAACGAAGAGCCGGCTCGACCACCAGCCCGCCGTCGATCGGCCGGCCGAACGCGCACGCGAAACAAGCGAGCGTCTGCGTCGCCCGCTGCGCGCCGCTTGAGACCAACAGCGCGTACTGGCCATCGAGCGCCCGCCCGATCTCAAGCGCCGACCGCACCCCCTCCGGGGTCAGGACATCGCCGTCGTTATCGGTGTGACGGCGAAGCTCGAGGTAGCGCGCCACAACCCCGGTGTCAGCAGGTCAAATGAAGCGCGGCGGCGGTCCGCCGCTCATCGAGCTCGCCGTACCGACGTACGGCGTCTTGTGTGGGAAGGCACTCGACCGCAACGCCGCGCCGCTCCAGTTCCTCGATCGCCGCCCGGTCCGGCCGCAGGCGACCGTAGGCACCGACGCCCACGATCAGCCGCTCGGGCAGCTCCTCCAACACATCCTGAACGTCCTCGAGCACCAGCGAGTGCCCCTCGCGCCGCCACCAATCGGTCACGACCCGGTCGGGCAGGACGATCACGTCACGCCTCTGCTCCGATCCGTCGACACTGAGACGGCCGAAGCTGTAGTGCGTGAGCCGTGCCACGTTGTCAGGCTACCGAGGCGCTAACTTCCGGCGCGGTCGCGGTGCTTGCACCCAGGCCAGCAGCAGGGCCGGCGCTGACCTTCCTCCAGCTCCTCCTGGGTCCGCCTAATGCGCCGCTCTCGCGTGGTCTCCTGCTTGGCATCCTCGACCCAGCAGATGAACTCATTGCGGGCTAAGGGCGTGATGTCCATCCAGGCATCGAGTGCCATGGCGTTGGCCATCAGCGCCCTACGCAAGTCCGCGGGCAGTTCATGCACCACGCCACCGGGCACAGTCTGGCTGCTCACAGGCCCATGCTAGTGACCCCGGGGGAGGCCCGGCGGTGCTTCACGCAAAACAGAGGAGCCTTCATGACTGATCGCCCGCCCGTGCCGCCCTTCACCCAGGAGACCGCGGCGCAGAAGGTACAAGCCGCCGAGGATGCGTGGAACACACGCGACGCACAGCGGGTATCGCTCGCGTACAGCGAGGACTCGGTGTGGCGCAATCGGGACACGTTCATCAAGGGTCGCGCCGAGATCGTCGCGTTTCTGATCTCCAAGTGGGAACGGGAGCTGGACTACGTGCTGCGTAAGAACCTGTGGTGCTTCGCGGGCAATCTGATCGCGGTCCGCTTCCAATACGAATGCCACGACAGGGACGGCCAGTGGTGGCGAAGCTACGGCAACGAGCTGTGGGAGTTCGACGAACGTGGACTAATGATCCGCCGCGAGGCGAGCATCAACGACGTTCGTATCGAGGAACATGAGCGGCGAATCCGCGGGCCGCGCTCGCCGGACGAAGCGGGTGTGGAGTTACCGGTTCGCTAAGACTTGGCCGCATCTCCGCCTGCCAGGGCGGGATCAGCCTCGACTACACGAATTGCCGCGGATCGTCCGTGCGGACGATCTCGGTTCCCAGTGGCAACAGCGAGACGGGAATCAGCTTGAAGTTGGCCAGCCCCAGCGGGATCCCGATGATCGTCAGGCACAACGCGACGCCCGTGGCCAGATGCGCTAGCGCCAGCTCCCATCCGAAGAGCACCATCCAGATGATGTTGCCGATCATCGAGGGCGCGCCCGCAGTCGGCTGGCGCACGATCCTGCGCCCGAACGGCCAAGTGCGAAGCCGGCCATCCTGAAGCAGGCGAACCCGAAGGGGATCGTGATGATCAGGATGAATGCCAGGATCCCGAAAAACACATATAGGAGGGCCAGCCAAAATCCAGCCAGCACCAGCCAAATCAGATTGAGGATCAGACGCAAGTCGCACGCCCCCTTTGATCGCGAACGCAGTTAGGCCAAAGGCTACGCCGATCGTAGGGCGTCCGCCCGTGAACCGCTTCTGGGACTCCGTAGCCGGCCGCTCGCGGTCTTCATCGCCGGGTGGTAGGTGTTCCGAGAAGCCGTGCGTGCGCTTGTTGGATCGCCGGGCCGGGAGTGATCCCGAGTTCCTGCCGGAGCATTGTGCGCACGCGTTCGTAGACGCGCATGGCCTCGGCGACGTTGCCTTGCGAGGCGAGCGCGTCCATCAGCAGCGCATAGCCGGTCTCTCGAAGGGGTGAGCGGTCGGTCAGGGTCCTGGCGGCACGTTCCGCCCCGGGCAGCTCGGTCCCGCCGATGCGGAGGCAGCTGGCCGCGTACGCTTCGAGCGCCCGGTCATGCACATCGTCGAGGCGCTGCCGCCACCGGTCAAGCCAGGGCGTGTCGTGCTCTGGTAGCAGTCGCCGGCGGGCGATGAACTGGGCACGCAGGGCAGGTCCCCACGCCCGTCTCCAGTCACCGAGCGCGACCGCGGACTGCGCCTGATGAACCGCCTCGAGCGCATCCTCGACGTCCACGCGCGCGCCGGGCGGAAGGTTCAGCCGAAGCTCGCTCCGGCCGCTGAGCGTCTCGGACCCCAGTGCGGCCCGGAGCTTCGAGACAAGGACGGTGAGGGCGGACGGCGCGGCCGCTGGCGTGCCGTAGGGCCACAGGGCATCGACAAGTTCGTCGCGGGTCAGCGCGCGTTCGCGGTTGAGCGCGAGGTAGGCGAATAGGAGCCGTCCTTGGCGACCGGACAGCTGTGGATCGATCCGCCGGCCGGCGAGTTCGAGGACGAACCGACCGCAGAGCTGGATCCTTGGGCGATAGTCGGACGGCAGCGAGATTTCCTCCAACCTTTCTCCAAGGTTGCTGCCAAGATATGAGAAAGGCCGAGGTTCCACAATCGCCGCAACAAGAACATGTCCAGGCAGATCAAATGCGAGTGTGGATTCATCGCACGTGGCGAGACCGACGACGAGGTGGTCACTCGGATCGAAGAACACATCCGCAGCGATCATCCGGAACTCGTGGGGACACTCACGCGCGATGAGATCGTTGGCTGGGTGGAGGTAGTCGAGTAGCAGCCCCTCCCCGGGTCGCGACTGTCTGGCAGCGAGCGAAGAACGGAGGCCGACTATGGCTATCTGTGTGCCGCTGGTGAGCAGCCGAGAGCTGGCCGCGCACCTGCGCGACGAGGACCAGTTGGGTGTGCGACTGCCGGTTCGCGGGCGATGTGGACACGTCGCGGGAGCGATATGAGAGCGGGCATGTCCCGGGTGCTATCCACGTCTACTGGCTGGAGGCCCTGTCGGCCGCCGATACGACGGTCACGACGTTCCTGCCGGACCCAGACGAAGCGGCCGACAGGCTAGGTCGCCTTGGGATCACGCACGCGAAGAGCGTGGTGGCGTACTCGGATGGAGGGAACCTGTACGCGTCCCGGCTGTGGCACGTCCTGGCGCACTATGGTCATGAGCGCGTTGGACTGCTCGATGGCGGGATCGAGAAGTGGCGGGCCGAGAGCCGGCCGCTGGAGCGAGGGTCGGTGCCGCCGAGGCCGGCGATTTTCCGACCCCGGGTGCCAGGATGGATGCGTGGGATCGGTGCGGAAGAGATCCTCCAGCGACTCGATGACCCGACCGTGCGGCTCGTAGACGTACGGGGGCCGGCCGAGTTCGCCGGCGAGCAACCTCGCGCGGCGCGCGGCGGTCACATCCCAGGCGCCGTGTTGTGGCCGTGGGAGGAGAACCTGCGGCCGGACTGCACGTTGCGCGACCCGTCCGAGATCCGAGCCCGGGCCGAGGCCGCCGGCCTGTTCCCCGAGCAGGAGCTCGTGACCTATTGCCAGGGCGGCGTGCGCGCCGCTCATGCGGCGTTGGCGCTGCGCACCGCCGGTTACCGGCGCGTACGAATCTACGACGGGTCTTGGGCCGAGTGGGGCAACCACCCGGCGCTGCCTATCCACACGGCCGTCGCTGCCGTGGCCGCGACGTAGACGATCAGGCAGGTCGGTTGGGCCTCAGCGGCGCTCACCCGGGCTTGCGCGCCTTCCAGACTTCTTCACAGGGCCACTGCTGCGCCCATTCGAGGGTTACGAACGGGTAGCTCGTCGTGGAGCCGTCAGGTGGGCGGATCTCGATCAGCTCTTCGACCTCGAAGCCGGACCCACGCAACAGGGCCATCATTTCTCCGTGGGGAAGGTGGAAGTCGACGGACTCATCGTCCGGCCACTCGAATCGGTGCATGCCGAAATACGGGCGCAGGAGCCGGTCCGTGGCGGGGAGGTCTTCCTCGTCTGGGACACAGACCATGAGCAGCGCCCCGTTGACTAGAAAGATCAGCGCGCCACCTGGGCGTAGCACCCTCGCAGCCTCCGGGATCCAACGGTAAGGGTCGCACCAGATGCTCGCCCCGTACTCTGAGATCGCGAGATCGAAGCTCTGGTCGTGAAATGGGACTTCCTCGGCGTTGCCGTGCAGAAGCGGGAACTCCAGTCCGAACTCGCGCTGGAGGCGCTTTGCGGTCTGGAGCTGCGCCTGGGAGACGTCGATCCCGACCGGTCGGGCGCCCCGCCGCGCCAGCCAGGCCGACACATATGCGGTGCCGCAGCCGAGCTCGATCACATCGGCCCCCGCCACGTCGTCGGGCAGCATCCCTACTTGGGATTCGGGCACACTCCAGATCCCCCACGACGGCTCATCGCGGCCCCAGCCGCGCCGGCCTGCGTGCTCGTACTCCTGGGCCCACTCGTCCCACCGCGCGCGGTTGCGCATGACGTAGTCGGGAAGCTCGCTCACGACCGCCACAGACTAGACACGTTGTGGTGATCGACCGCTTGCCGCCGCGATCGAGGGCCTCAAACCAGGGTGCATGAGCGAGCGCAACTGCACGCGTCGCGACGCCACCGTCCGCGTCTTTGAGGTCCACCCCTGGGCACGACTGCGAGGATCGTAAGATGGTGGAGTGAGCGTAGGGTTACCGTGAGAGTCACGGAGATCTTGAGTGCGCCGTTCAGGCTTGCGGGCCGGTTGCTGAAGAGCATCGGGCGAGCTGTAACCGGACGTCGTAACCGTTGAATTTACGGAGTGCTGCAGGCGCACTCGAGCGCCCGGCATTTCGCGCGAGGCCCACCCGAAGGCCTTTGCAGTAAGCCATGCCCGACGAGCTGCTGGGAGTGTTTGCCAGCGCATGAGCGCCGTCGAGACAGCCGAGATTGTCGGGGCCGCCGTGGCAGTGATCACGCTGGCGGGCCCTGTGCAAAACCTCTTCAGGCGCACCCTCGGCCGAAAATGGGACTTGTACGAACGCCTGTACAGACTCGGCGCGGGGGCGCAGCTCAACTTCTTCATCGCGGTGATTGGCGAGCCGCCAGCCCTTGGCGACACGGTCGAGGTTGACATGCCGGACTCGGGGGCGGCAGGGGCTCCTGACGGTGTCAACGGTCATCTGTTTCTCCCCAACTATGGCCATCTTTTCTCCCCAGCCGCGGCCACGTTTTCTCCCCAGCCGCGGCCACGTTTTCTCCCCACTGGTGGCCATCTTTTCTCCCCACCGAGTGGGTCGCGGTTTGGGTCAGGTCAGGGGCCTCACCCCCTCGCCGGCGGTCGCTTGGGCGAGCCGGTAGCTGTCTTGCCCCTCGGTGACGATTACGTGCGCGTGATGCATCAGCCGGTCGACGGTCGCGGTCGCGAGCGTCTTGGGCATCAGTTCGTCGAACCCGGACGGGTGGATGTTTGAGCTGAGCGCGAGCGATCGTCGTTCGTAGGCGGCGTCGACGACTCTGAACAGCGCTTCGGCCGCGTCGGGGGAGACCGGAAGCAGGCCGACGTCATCGATCAGGATGAGATCCGAGCGGATCAGCTTTCCGATGGCCTTGTTGATGCTGTCGTCGGCGCGGTGGCGGCGGAATAGCTGAGCGAGCGTCTCGAGCGTGTGCCAGGTGACGGTCTTGCCCTTGTCGATCGCCAGGTGCCCGAGCGCTTCGATGAAGTGGCTCTTGCCGGTACCGCTCGGACCGCACACCACCAGCGCCTCGGCGCGGTCGACCCATTCCAGTGTCTTGAGAGCTTGCTGGGTGGGCTTGGGGATCGCGGAGCGGTCTTGCTCCCAGGCGTCGAAGGTTTTGCCGGCGGGCAGCCCGGAGGCCTTGCGGCGCATCCTGACCGTCGCCTGCTCACGGCCGGCTACCTCTTCGGTGAGCAGCACCCTGAGGACCTCGGCGTGATCCCAGCGCTGCGCGTTGGCGGTCGCGATCACCTCGGGTGCGGCTCTGCGGATGTATGGCAGGCGCATGCGCCGCAGCAGCCGCTCGAGCTCGTCCGGGAGTGGCGGCGGGGTGGGCGGCTTGACCGTCATCGCCGGCCTCCAGCGGTGCGACGGATGGGTCGCGACGAGCGCTCGGAGGGCCTTAGATCGGCTTTGAGGGCCTCGAGTTCGCGCTGGCGGGCTGAAAACGGGTCGCTCATCGCCCGAATCCCTCCCACGCGCGGGTCGAGGGCTGCAGCGAGGAGTCCTCTGAGGCCCTGAGCGGCAGCTGGATCACCCCAGCGGTTTGCTGCTGGTGGCTGAGGATCGCCTGAAGGTCACCGTCGGCGAACCGGCCGGCCTCGGTGCAGGTCGCAAGGGCGCGGGAGACCTGCTCTGGACCGTGAAGCTTTGAGAGGTCGATCGCTTCTGCCATCTTGCGCCGGACCCGCTGGGCACCGGCCGCGGCGGCGGCGATCAGCCACTTCTCGGCGCCCTCGCCGAGCGACAGGAACGCGCGCTCCTGCGGTGATCTGGCCTTGGGCCGCCGATCTAGCGCGCCGGCGGGCCGGGGCGGATAGTGCTCATCACACAGCGAGGGACGTCCCGGAGTGGTGAGCTCATGCCGGGCAACCTCCCTGGGTCCAGCGGGCCCGTCGACGTGCACCACCACCAGCTCTGAGCCCTCGGTGCGCACCCACACCCGCTCATCGATCAGCTCGTGCGGGACCGAGTAAAGCGCGCCGCCGACCGACACCAGCGACTGCCAGTTGACCTTGCGGGTCTGCCCGAAGCACAGCGTGTGCGGCATCCTCGGCAGCCGGTGAAGATGCTCGTGCTCGTGCGCCAGCATCTCCACCGGCGGGCGCCGGGTGATCCGGTGCGGCCGCGTGTTGACCTCGGCCATGAACTGCTCGCAGGCGGCTTCCAACTGCGCGAAGTCCTCGTACTCGTAGCGCAGGTTGTGGTCGGTCGGCACCAGATCCGCCTTGGCCACCCGCACCGTTGCCTCGCTGCCACCCTTGCTCTGGGGATCGGCGGGCTCACATGTGGCGATCGTCAGCCCGTAATGACGCGAGACCTCGACGATCACCGGATTACGGATCGCGATCCCGCACACGTGCTCGACCGTCACCGTCTTCTCGTTATCCGTCAATCCGTAGGTCGGAACGCCGTCGAACCGTCTCAGCGTTCGGTCCAGCCCGATCACCACCGACGGCAGCGTGCGATCGCGCAGCGGCACCACGACCCGATAGCGCGACCACGCAAGCCACGCGCAGAAGAGCACCGTCTTAGCGCCGGCGACGACAGGGCCATCGCCATAGTCCCACTGAAACCACAACCCCGGCTCCGGGATCCACGGCCTCGTGCGCCGCCCGTGCTTCTGGCGCCAGCGGCGCTTTGACTCCGCGACCGCCCGGCGGGTCGTGCGCTCCGACCCCTGATAGCCCATCGCCACCAGCTTGGAATGCGCCTGATCAGCGCGAATCCGTCCGCGCGAGCGATCGACCAGTTCATCGATCTTCTCCTGGAACGGATCGGCTACCGGCCGCCGATGCCTCGCCCGCGCCGGCGGCGCACCACCGGTCGCCTCACGCACCGCCACCCAATGCTCCACGGTCTTGTGATCGCACCCGGCCAACACCGCCGCCTGGCGGAACGAGCCAGTCAAGTCATACGCCTCAAGGATCTCCATCACTTCCTCCGGCTTCTTCAAGATCGGCCTCCGAGTCGCGCGTTGCCACAAGCGCGCGCTCGATTACCGACCGCTCAGGACAGAACCGTGGGGAGATTCGATGGCCACCCATGGGGAGATCTGGTGGCCGCCACTGGGGAGAAACGATGGCCGCCTACAGGGAGATTTCCATGGCCGCCGTCAGACGGCGATCCGAGCGTGAAGCGACGCTTTCTCCGCTCGACGTTCGTCGATCCGCTGTTCTATCTAGTGACGATCTCGGATGAAGATGAGGCGGTTCTTGGATTCTCGATCACGACTCGTCGAAGGCGATTCGCGCCGACGTTCTACGCTCCGAGGGCTCCATCGTTCCGGCGTCGCATCGCGGGTCGTCTGCCCTTTGGACGCCAAAGCTACTGGCTCGTTCGGTTCCGACTCGGCCGTACGACCTTCGCCCGGGCGGCATCGAACCTCGAAGGCACCCCTCGGATTCAATCCTCGTCTGGGGCCCGGGTGTGGTTGGACTCGGAGGCTTGGTACTTGGGGAGCCGTGGGCACGATCTGACCTACGTTTTCACGAACACCAGCGCGTCACCGGTTGGCGGGTTGCCGGAAGGTCTCGAGCCGGTTCCCGAATGGGAAGACCAGGAGGCAGCAATCCAGACCGACAGCAACTGCGAATGCACGTTCAAGCCGTGGGTGGCCGCGATCCGAACCACGACTCAGATCGACACCGTCACGGTAGTCAGCTCTCCGCTCCAGCTCGAGCGGTGGCCCGGAGCCTTTGGGCCTCACGACGACGAAGTCCGCCAGCTACCGTGACCGCCCAGCGAGCGACATATCCGCATCGGGCTGATCCGGAGCTTGTGGGTCTCGTGCCCTGGCGCAGAAGGCGACTGGAACGGGCCGGCTTCGACCCGGCCCTGGCTGATGCCCTAGCGGAAGCCGGTTCAGGCCCCCGTACTCGAGGGCAGCAATTTAGGGGAAGGAAGGCCATCCGGGCGGCGTCTCTGGTGATATCGCAGGACAAAGGGTCCCGCGGACGACAGATCGGAGCACAGCATGAGGATCGACGTCTCGGGGTCAGGAGAGAGCAGGACGGAAGACCCTAGCGGCACACCCATGATCGAGCGGGGTGAGCGCGGGGGAGCCACGAGTCGCCGGCGATTTTTGGCCGGCGCCGGTGCCGGCGCGCTCGGCATGACCCTCTTGGGCGGCCTCCCGGCCGCGGCCGCAAGCCAGGGACTCAGTGCGGGGGACGAGGCGATTCTCCGTTTCCTGGCGGCGCTTGAGACGATTGAGGCGGACTTGTGGCAGCAGTACAACGAGATCTACGGCATCCAGGACAGCGAGGTGCCGGGCGGGAGCGGCAACGCGCTCTTCACGAAGGCGATCCTCCGCCTCGATGCGGACATGTCGCAGTACATCCATGACAACACCGATGACGAGATCAGCCATTTCACCTTCCTCAACGCGTATCTCAGCGCGCGCGGCGGCATGCCGGTGAGCCTGGAGCAGTTCCGCACGCTGCCCGGCAGCCAGGCCACTGGGGCGCAGAAGGGCAAGAAGCGGCTCACGAACCTGATGGAGCTCACGGTGGATACCACCTGGTGGACGCGCTACCGCAGCTCCACCAAGAATCCCGATCTCGGGGACACCTTCCCGCCGGCGATACCGGGGCTGCTCAAGGGCAAGTTCCCCGCCATCCCGAGGACGAACGCCGACACCCTGCCCAAGAAGCACCGGCAGGCGATCGCCAACACGGCCGGGTTCCATTTCGGGACGATCGAGCAAGGTGGCACCAGCCTCTACCCGTCGTTGGCGCAAAGGGTCAAAGATCCTGAGGTGCTGCGCGTGCTGCTCAGCATCGGACCGTCGGAGACCATGCACTTCCAGACCTGGTCAGACAAGGCGGGCAACGCACCGCCGTTGACGGACCCGACGAATGGCCTGGTGTTCCCGGACCTCAACAAGCCCCCGTTTGGTGGTCAGCTCTTCCAGACCAACCTGATCATGCCGGAGCCCACGGTCTTCCTTAACCGGAAGCTCCCGCATGTGGCGATCATCCGCCCCACGGAGACCCAAGGGGCGGCGACGGGCGCTGTGAAGTTCTTCACTGCCGACGGCCTCTTCCGCGGCCAGTCAAGCGCCTTCTTCGCCTTCATGACCAACCTCGCAAAGGCGGCAGACGCGGCGACCCGCTAAGCCCAGCTGCCGAGGCTTGGGAGGGCTGGGGCGCCTTTAGCAAGACGGCCCCGGACCGCGGTCCGGGGCCGTTCGCGCTTGTGCTCGTCCGCGGGCGGCGTGCACAGGCCGCGTGCTCGGGCTATCTCGCGGCGCGGCGTTCGGGAGGCACGACGAGGACTGGACAGGGCGCGACATGCAGCAGTCGGTGCGCGGTACTGCCGAGTAACAGCCCACCGATCGCCGAGGCACCACGGCTGGCGAGGACGATTAGATCCGCACCTTTCGCGCGGGCGACCTCGAGGATTTCGTGCGAGGGCCGCACTCCCACCTCGTCGGTGACTTTCAAGGAGACGTCCAAGCCCTTCTCTCGAAGCTCGCCTTCGGTCGCCTTGAGTTGCTTGACGATTTCCTCCTCCTCCTGGCGCCGCGGCAGGAAAGCCGCGCCCGCGCCGCGGCCGGTTTCGACCACATGGACGATCGTGACCGACGTGTTCTCCCCAGCCTGGGCTAGATCCGTGACGTACGAGAGCGCTCGGTTGGCGTGCTCAGAACCATCGGTTGCCCAAATGATTGATTTGAACATGTGTACCTCGATTGTCGGTCGTTGAGCGCCGCGCTGATGCGTGCCGATGTCCTCGTGCCGCAACGCCCCGCGCGAAGATCCCGGCGCAGTCTATCCGCGGGACCGGGCCCAATGGGACTCCGTTTAGACCCCCTGTGTCAACCTCCGGCTGCAATCAGGCGTTGCAGGGCGGTGTGACGTAACGCGTCGTAGGTGTCGTGGTCGTGCCAGAGGCGCCAGATGATCTG
>JAFAPR010000208.1 GCA_019247075.1 Solirubrobacterales bacterium | reverse complement strand
ATGTCGCCCGTGCGCAGGTCGGTGAAGCTGCGCAGGACCCCTCGGCGCCCTCTGGTCGGGCGTGGGGCCTCGCGGCGGCGCCGGAGCAGACGGTGGTCGGGGATGACCGCGAGGCGAAACTGGGGCGCGACGAAACCTTGCTCGAGCCGGGCGTGGGCGAAGGTCAGGCCGCTTGACGCCGGCGCTCGGCCGTCAAGCCACCCGGCGCGCAGCCGGCCCAGGTTGTAGGCGACCCGTTCCCCGTCGCCCCGCCGCGCGAACGCCACCACAGTGCGGTAACCGGAGCGCACCAGCTTCTCGAGCTCGGGCTCGGCGTCGCGCAAGGAGCGGGCCTGGAAGTCGGCGGTCTGCGCGCGGAAGGAATAGGGCTGGTCCTGGTCGATGCTCGCAACGCGGATCCGGGCCCTTCGGGCGAGCGTCTGGCCGATCGCCTCGGGCGCGACGTATAGCCGGTGCGCCTCCTCGTCGTGGAAGGCGGCCGTGACGTCCTGCCAGTGATCGGCCAGCGCCGGGGCGATCTCCTCCTCCCCCGCGAGCGCGATCTGCGCCTCCTGCGGGATCAGCTCGAGCAACGGGTGAAACCGCTCGGTGGGGAGGATCTCGGCGATGTCGGGACGCTCACCGCCCTCGTCCATGACCGCGGCTATCTCCGCCAGCTCGCGGTGCTCCTCGGACAGCTCCGCCGCCGGCGCGACCTCTATCTCCTCGGCGTCCTCCAGCGAGCGCTGCGTGAAGGTCGAGAACCAGCTCAGGCGTTCGATCTCGTCGCCGAACAGGTCCACCCTCGCCGCCCGCTCCTCGGTGGCGGGAAAGAGGTCGAGCAAGCCGCCGCGGATCGCGAACTGGCCGCGATCCTCGACCTGCTCGACGCGCTCGTAGCCCGCGGCCACCAGTTCGCGGGCGGTCTCGTCGAGGTCGAGCAGCTCGCCCCTGCGCAGCGTGAAGCCGTGGGGCCGAAGCGACGGATCGGGGACCTTCTCCGAGAAGGCGACCGCGCTGATCACGACAACGGGGCCTCCCCCGCTCCCGTCCAGGGCGTCAGCGGACGTTTCGAGCAGCGCGTCCAGCGCCGCGATTCGCAGGCCGACGAGGTGCGGCGGCGGAACGAGATGCGACTCGTAGGTGACGCCGCGGCTCGGGTAATAGCGGACCGTGCGCGGCGCGAGCCAGACCTTGAGCGCGGCCGCGAGGTCGCGGGCCGCCCGGTCGTCCCCCGCGACCACGATCGCGGGCATCCGGCTCTCGCGGTCAAGCAGCGCCGCCAGCAGGTACGGGCGCAGCGACTGGGAGACGAAGACGCGGCCGCCATGCTCGGCCAGCTCGGCGAACCTCTGGTCCTCTGTGGCCTGTTCGAGAAGCGTTCGAAGCATCAAGTGCTCCTCGCCGTGAGCTCGGGCGCACCGAGAGTGGTCACTGATGCCGTCCGGTGAGGACGCAGCGAGCGTGGCGTACCTGGAAGGTACGCGAGCGAGCGAGGACACAGCCGGGCGGCATCAGGGGCCGCTCGAATGCGATTGATGCTTGCGGTGGGGAGCACAGAGTCGAATATAGGGTTGGCCGCCGCGCATGCGCGGCGGCCGGCGGGCGAACATGTTCGCCCGCCCCGGTCGGCACATGTGCCGACCGGAAAATCAACTAGAAAGCACTACGCGCTGCGCCTCGTCCGCGGCACGCTCCACCACCGCCTGGATCTGGTCCTCGGGCTCCCGAAAGCGGCTCAGCACGTAAGCGGCGACCTCGTCAGGGTCCGTCGTCGGCGGGCGCCCCACGCCAACGCGGAGGCGCATGAAGTCGGGCGAGCCAAGCGCGGCGCGGATCGACTTGAGCCCGTTGTGGCCGGCGAGCCCGCCGCCCAACCGCGTCCTGACTTCTCCGAAGGGCAGATCGATCTCATCGTGGAGCACCAGCAGGCGCTCGAGCGGAACCTTGAACGCACCGCGTGCGGGCCCGACCGACCGCCCCGACTCGTTCATGAACGTCTGCGGTAACAGCACGGCCACCCGTGGCCCGCAGACCCCGGCGCGCCCCTCGCTCAGCAGGCCGACGTACCTCGATTTCGGCTTGGGCAGCTCCCAGCGCGAGCTCAGCAGCCGCGCGATCCGGAAGCCGAGGTTGTGGCGGGTGCGCTCGTACTCGGGCCCGGGGTTGCCCAGGCCAACCACCAGCCAGTCGACGGGCCCCCCGCGAGCCGGACGACTCCAGCGCGGCCCAGTCAAGCGAGGCTGGATGC
>JAFAPR010000189.1 GCA_019247075.1 Solirubrobacterales bacterium | reverse complement strand
GAAGCACTGCTGCTTGCTCGTGAACAAGTCATAAAAGGTGCGCCGAGAGACGCCCGCCTCGGCGATGACGTCCTCGACCGTGGTCGCCCTGTAGCCCTTGCGCGCGCATACCGCCGCCAGCGCGTCGATGATCCGCTCGCGCTGGTTTGATGCCACGAACGCGCGCGTGAGGTTGTGGCGGCCCCGGGGTAGGTGCCGGTCGCGGCGGCGCTTCGCGGAGTGGGCGGACACCGTGGTAGTAGCTGCCGTCTCCCTACGCGGCGGACCCATGCGCCGTGGTGGCTCCCGGGGAGTCGCCGAAGCCCGCCCGATGCGCCGCGCCGCCCGGCCCATGCGCGGCGACGAGCACCAGGTACATGACCGTGGGCAGCAGCCCGTCGAGGCTCCCACTGTCGCCCTGCAGGACGCGCGCGGAGATGAGCTCCAGGGTCGCGCCGGCGACGACTTCGAGCAGCAGCGGCGGAGCGGGCTCGGGAGCGGCGGCGAGCGCCTCGTCGCCGATCAGGGAGCGAAGCAGTGCGCTCGCCCGGTCGCGCTCCGCGACCGCAGCCGGCCCGGCGGCGAGAACCTCGACCACCGCCATGTGGGCGACGTCGGGCCTTTCGGCCAGGTAACGGAGCAGCGCCAGCATCGCCAGCCGGGCCCGCTCCTGCCAGTCCCGGCCAGCCGTCCCCGCGCCGCCGACGATCGCCATCAGCTCTTGGACGTGGTAGCGATAGGACGCCACAAAGCAGGCTTCCGCGTCGCGGAAGTTCTCGTAGAAGGTGCGACGCGAGACCCCTGCGCGAGCGCACATGTCCTCCACAGTCAGGGCCGCGAACCCTTTCTCCCGCACCGCCAGCGGGACGGCCTGAATCAGGCGCCGGCGCTGGTTCTCGACCACCTCACCGTGGGTCAACCCGTGACGGCCCCGCGGGAGCTGATGGCCCGCCGAGCTGCCGGGTCGCTGGGTCGCCATGGCGCAACGGTACTGCCGAAACGCTGCAAAATCAATAGATACCGGTCTGTTTCTGAGGTTTTGGGCGAGCGCACTATGACTGGGCACGGGCGACGGCTTTGCACACTGTCACGTGTGCGGATGCTGATAGGCCGGCGGGCCGCGGGTGGCACGCCCGCGTGGAGCCGGCCGGCGCTACCCGTGCGCGGGAATCAGGAAGCCGTCGAGCTCGGCAAGCTTCTGCGGAAGCGCGTTTGTCCCGCCGTTGCAGATCGCCCCCGAGATCAGCTGGAAACCTGCGGCGATCAGCAGCTCGATCTGGAGCGCGGGTACCCTGTCGCCGTTCGCCGAGCGCGCGTACTCTGTAGTCAGGAAATCTACGATCTTGCGCCGGGTGAGATCACGACGAAGTCGCAGCTCTCGGTCTCCGCGCATCGCCTCGACAAAGAACAGCCGCGCTCCCGCCGGTGGGCCGAGAGCCACTCGAGCAGCTGTGCCTGCGAGTGCTCAAAACCCGACAGCCAGTCGGCGCCGCCCTCGTATCCGGCTACAACCGCCCGCACCAGATCCGACGCCTCCTCCTCATATCCCTCGTATAGGCACGAAGTGAGCTCCGGATAGTGGGCGGCTACCGACTCCGCCGACAGGTGCGACTCTGCCGCGACGGTTTCACGCGTGAGCGCGTCGAGCCCTTGCTCTCCGACGATGTGCAAAGCCGTCACCCGCAACTTCGCACACGTCGCACAACTCGGTTGGCACGACATCTCCTATCTCCTCCCTGCCCCCGAACGCGTACACGCCGATGTTCACCAACGCTCTTCGAGCCGGCGCCTACCGCAGCAGGAAGCTTACGCCTTCCCACTCGACACACAAGTCCGTTCCCCGACCGGTTCTGCGATAGGCCGAGGGTACTATCTCGAGTGCGACCACCGCGCTTCGCGACGGACATACGAGAACGATGGCCAGACAAAATAGACAACGGGCGCGGGCCCCGCATCAGTTGCCACCTGGCCGCCACAAGCTGGGCCGAAGCTTCGTTGAGGCCAACCAACGCGAGCGCATCCTGGAAGCGGTCGCGGACGTGGCGACGCTCGCCGGCTATCCAGCGATGAGCGTCGAGGACATCGTCTCGGTCGCGGGCGTATCGCGCAGGACCTTCTACGACGCCTTCTCCAGCAAGGAGGATGCGTTTCTGGAGGCCCTCGACCAGGCGGCCCACGAGCTGGTCATGCGTATCAAGTCGGCCTGCGCCTCGGCCGACACGTTCCCGGCGCGAGTCAGGGACAGCCTCGCCGCGTTCCTGGGCTTCGTAGCCGACGAGCCACGCCAGGCCGAAATGCTTCTGGTCGAAGCGCTTGCCGCAGGCCCGGCCGCGATCGAGCGGCGATCCGCCACCCTCACCACGTTTGCTCAGATGCTGCGCGAGGCGGCCGCACACACCACAGACGGACGCCGGCCCCCGGACCTGATCGCCGAGACGATCGTCGGCGGCATTTACGAGATCGTCTACTCACGCCTGCTCGCCGGCGATCTCGAGGGGCTCGTGGCTGTGCTGCCCGATCTCGCCTACTCGGTGATGCAGCCCTACATCGGCGAGGCGGCCGCCCGAAAGGAGGCTGCAAAGCCCCCCACCATGGCGCCCGCGCCGGGTGCTGCCGCCGCGAGCGCCTGACCCCCTGAGCCGCGAACAGCTGCCGCGCTCCCTACGCCGGAAACAGGTGCCGTGCGCGCCTGGCGATCAGACCGTCGTTCGCGAGTTCGCGCACCGGGCGGTAGAGCGTCGCCGCCGAGACGTCGAGAGCCCGCGCGTACTCGGCCACGGTCATGCCGGGGTCCGCGCGTACCGCATCGAGCACGCGCGCGCCGAGGTCATCAGTCCCTCCGACTGCGGCGCCGGCCGGCCGTGCCGCCGCTGCCTGCCGTGCCGTTGACCGGGCACGCGGTTGTCGCGGCGCTTGCGCTGCCTCGAGACCCATCTCGGCCGCAACCCGCCGGAGCTCGTTGTACTCCTCGACCAGCGGCTCGAGCTCTCGCAGCCGCGCGGCGATCCGCTCGCGCACCGCCCGGGCTTCGTCCAGCAGCGACATACAGCAAGAGCTTGTACCACAAGCGCCGAGGTATTCCGGGCGCGCAGCACCTGCGCCGCGGCGGCCTACCGGCGCGACAGCGGCACCAGCGGGCTCGTGTTCGTCCGCTTCACATAGATCGCGAAGAAGTCGCGGTCATCGGGCGTCAGGTAGCGGAACGGCGAACGCACCATGTCGGGCAGCAGGTTGGCCGGATCCTTAGCCCCGGGGTAGCGGTAGGTGATGAAGCTCGGCCAGTAGGCGTTGATGTCGAGCTCCATCGCCCGCACCGCGCCCGCGTGGATCATGATCTGGGCCAGGGACCCCACGGTCTGGTAGTCGGCGGCGGCGTAGATGAGGTTGCCGCGGCGGTCGATGCCAACCGCCGAGCGCCACACGAGCACCGCATTGCCCAGCGTCGCACCCCACTGCGGCCCGTTGTTGAGGTTGGGGTTGGCGCGCCCGTTGTTCACGATCAGCGGCAGGTCCTGGCGCGCAAAGAGGACGTTAGACGCGGCCGTGGAACCACCGTTCCAAGGAATGATGTTGACCTTTCCGTTGCGGTAGCCGACGATTGTGGCGAGGCCGTTGTGCATCGGCGCGTAGGTGTGACTCTTGTAGGCGAAGCCGCCACCGGAGTCGGCCAGCTTGAAGCCACTGTTGAATGTGGCCACGAGATGCGAGCGCGTGTTCACGGGCACCTCCTCCGGGCCGCGGTTGGGCATCGCTACCGCGGGCTCGGAGATGCCTGGGTAGAGCATCAGGGAGGTGCGGGTGTGGTCGATCCAGGCGACGCCCGCGACCAGCCGCGGGTAGGAGGGCTCGGGCCTGAAGCTGGCGATCAGGACCGGCGGATGCGCTCCCCCCTCGGCGAACGTCGCATGCCACACGCCCTCGCCGGGAAGCGCCGGGTGGATGATGGGCGCGATGTTCGGCGGGCGGTAGTGATGGGCCTTGTGCGAGGCGACTGTGGGCGAGCCGACCGGGCCGTGTACGACACCGGCCTGGTTGGGCAGGTGGCGCAGCGCCGGCCCACCCTTCGCGGGCGCGGTAAGCGTGTAGTACAGGTTCTCGACGCTGTTGACGAGCCCGCGCGCCCCGTTGTCGCGAATCCACTCGACCGTGCGGATGCCTAGGCTTGAGTTCGAACGCTGGAGCATGGCGCTCACGTATGAGACGAGCACGGGTACCAGCGCGACCGCGGCCGCGGTCACTAAGATCCGCCGCACCCGGTGGAGCCTTTGGCCCGGCTGCCTCCGGGATGGACGCTGCCGCCCAGGCCGCAGCAGGGGAGGCGGATTACTCGTGGTTGTCGCGGCTTGCATCTGGCCTCACCTTTGCAACATCTACCCAAGCCGAGCTTAAAGACATCGTGAAGCGCTCCTTATCGCCCACAAAACCTTCACTGAGGACTGGTCCTACCCTTGCCACGATGCGATCGCTTCCGGGGACGGACGGGCCTGCCTGAACCATGCGGCGTGAACCGGTCCCCGTAACCGTGGAGGGCTCGGCGGCCGAGGTCCCGCAGGACACCGGCGAGATCGTACAGTTGCCGGTCGCGGCCCGTCGGCAGCGCGGGCGGCTCCTGGCCGCGGTGGTCACGATGCGCCCCCGCCAGTGGCTCAAGAACCTGCTCGTGGTCGCGGCCGCGGTGGCCGCGGGTGCGCTCGGGCACGACGATGTGCCGGTGCGGGTCACGCTCGCATTCGTGGCCTTCTGCATGCTCGCCTCGGGCCTGTACGCGATCAACGACGTGCGCGACGCGGCCGAGGATCGGCTCCATGAGCGCAAGCGTTACCGGCCGGTGGCAGCGCGCGAGCTGAGCGCAAGCTCGGCCCTGGCGCTGGGGGTCACGCTTGTGTGCGCAGGCCTCGCGCTGTGCACGCTGGTGCGGCCGTTGCTGGGCGTCGTCGGCGGCGGCTACGTGCTGCTGACGTTGAGCTACACACTCGTGTGGCGGCACGTCTTGATCCTCGACCTGATGGCGATCGCCGGCGGCTTCGTGCTGCGCGCGGTCGCGGGCGGCGTCGCCCCGCCGGTCCCCCTCTCGCGCTGGTTTTTGCTCGTGATCAGCGCGGCGGCGGTATGCGTCGCCGCCGGCAAGCGGTACGCGGAGCTGCGCCGGGCGCAAGCGCAGAGCAGCGCGCGGCGGCGCGTGCTCCACTCCTACAGCCTCCCGCTGCTGCGTCGCCTCCTGGTGGCCAGTGGGTTACTGGCCCTGTTCGCGTACTCGATGTGGGCATTTCAGCTTCCGCTCGTTGTCGGCGTGCCATGGCGGCCGCTGACGATCCTGCCGTTCGCGCTCTGCTTGATCCGCTACGGTGCGCTGGTGCGCGCAGGCGCGGGCGAGGCACCAGACGAGCTGATCCTGCAGGACCGGCTGCTCCAGGTCGCGGCTCTCGCATGGCTGTTGCTGTTCGCGCTGGGTGTCCATGCCGCAGGCTGAGCAGACGCTCGCCGCCCCCCAGCGTGACCTCGGTCCGGGCGAGCCAGCGCCGGCGGTCGTGCACGGCTGGGGCGGCGGCGAGGGGGCTCGCGTGGTGCGACTGCGACCGCGTTCGCTCGATGAGCTCCGGACGACGCTCGAGCTCGCCCGCGCGCGCCGTTTCCAGCAGGCCAATTACGGCGCGATCGTGCGGGGTCTGGGCCGGAGCTACGGCGACGCCGCCCAGCTCAGCGGCGGACTGGTCGTCGACACGACGCACCTGAAGGGCTTCGAGCTCGACAACGGGCGCGGTCTGGTGACCGTGCGGGCCGGGGTCACGCTCGGCGAGCTGCTCGCGCAGCTGGTGCCCGCGGGGTGGTTGGTGCCAGTGCTGCCCGGCACCCAGCACGTGACCGTCGGGGGCGCGATCGCCAGCGACATCCACGGCAAGAACCACGGCACGACAGGCACGTTTGGCGGCCACGTACGCTCGCTGGAGTTGCTGCTGGCCTCGGGCGAGCTGGTGAAGCTCACCCGCGACGACGAGCTGTTCGGCGCGACGCTCGGGGGCATGGGGCTGACCGGGGTGATCACCGCGGCGGAGCTCGCCCTGCGGCCGGTGATCGGCCCGCTGCTGTCGGTCGATACCGACAGGGTGGCAACGCTCGACGACGCGCTCGCGGTGCTCTCCGGCCCCGGCGGCTCCTACCGCGTCGCGTGGCTCGATCTGCTCGGGGCGCGCCCCGGCAGAGGCATAGTCTCGCGCGCCGAGCCGCTCTGCACTCCGCAGGCCGATCCGGACGAGGCGGCGCGCACGCGGGGCGCCTCCGCGAACGTAAGGGCGCGCCTGCGGGTGCCCGCGCGCTGGCCCCCGGGAGTGCTCAGTCCCACGACGGTGCGAGCCTTCAACGAGCTCCGCTTCCGGCAGGCGCCGCGTCGGGACCGCGGGCACACCGAGCCGCTCGGCGCGCACATGTTCCCGCTCGACAAGCTCGACGCCTGGCCGCGGCTGTACGGCCCGCGTGGGTTTCTCCAGTACCAGCTGGTCGTTCCGCGCGGCGCCGAGGGCGTGCTGCGCGCCGTGATCGACCACCTCCGTCGCTTTCGGGTGCCGTGCTATCTGGCGGTGCTCAAGGACTTCGGCCCCGCCAACGAGGCCCCGCTGTCGTTTCCGCTGCAGGGCTGGACGCTGGCGCTCGACCTGCCGCGGGGCGCGCTCGGCCTCCATCCCGCGCTTGACCACTGCGACGAGCTGGTCGCGGCGGCCGGGGGGCGCGTCTACCTGACCAAGGACGTGCGCCTTCGCCCGAGCACGGTTGGTGCGATGTACCCACGACTGCAGGAATGGCGGGCGGTGCGCGAGCGGGCCGACCCCGAGCGCCTGTGGCGGTCGGACCTGGCGCTGCGAACGGGGCTCGTGGAGGGCGGCGGATGAGCGCCCTCTCGCCGCGACCTGACGAAGTGCGGGCGCCGCTTGGCGCCACAAAGGAGACGAGGCTCCTGCTGCTCGGTGGCAGCTCGGAGATCGGACTGGCGATCGCACGGCGGCTTGCGGCCAACGGTCCCGTGCGGCCCTTCCTGCTCGGACGCGACCCTGAGCGGCTGTCCCAGGCGGTCTCGCTGCTCGAGTCGGTCGGCTGCACCGACGGGGAGTTCGACGTGCTCGACGCGGACCTTCTCTCCTCGCACGCGACCACGATCGCGCGCGCCTTCGAGCGCATGGGTGGCTTCGATCTGGTGGTGCTTGCGATCGGCGTGCTCGGCGGCCAGGCGGGCCTCGACGCCGACATCAGCGAATCGCTCGAGGTGATGCGGGTCGACTTTCTGGACTGCGGTTCGCTGCTGCTGCATAGCCTGCGCGAGCTGCGCAACCAGGGCCGGGGCACCGTGGTGGTGCTCTCGACCGTGGCGGCGGAGCGGCCGCGCGCCTCCAACCCCGTCTACGGCGCCGCCAAGGCGGGCCTCGATTCGCTCGCGCAGGGACTCGCAGACGCGACCGCGTCAAGCGGCGTGCGCGTGCTGGTGGTGCGGCCCGGGTTCGTCGCCACGCGCATGACCAAGGGTCTGAAGCCGGCGCCGTTCGCGACCACCGCCGAGGACGTGGCCGACGCGACCGTGCGCGCGCTCGCGGGCAAGGCCCACACCGTCTGGGTCCCGGGCCGGCTGAGGGCGATCTTCGGCGTGCTGCGTCATCTTCCGCGCCCGCTATACAGAAGGCTCCCTCTATGAGCCCGGAGATTCGGCGCACCCTGATGGTCGACGCGGCGATCGTCGCCGTGCTGGTCGCGCTCGCGCTGATCCTAGCTCCGGGCCTGGCAGTCGTCGGCCTGCTCGCGCTGCTCGTGCTCGTGGTATGCACGATCAGTTTCGCCGCCAGCGTCGTGAGCTCGAGACGCAGGCGCAGGCGCCGCGACGCCCGGCGGCCACCGCCGAGGCGCAGCACGCTGGACTAAGTCATCATCGGGTTCTCAGGCGTCTGCGGCAGTTGGCTCCCGCACGGTCCCCCGGGAGATCGGCGGCTTTAGGCCCCGCCCCCCTCTCGCTTTTCGTTGCGCTGATCCGCTCCGGCTCTCGCGTTGGGTTGCGCCGGTCCAGACGGGCAAAAGCGCCCGGCGACCGAGGACCGCCGCCTCGCCAAAGCACGCCTGCCACGAGACATCGTCCTCGGCGCCCGCAAGACCAGCGCCGCGAGATGAGCACCAACCGCCGCCACATCCCGGGATTAGGCGGCTTTATGGCGCCGGCGCCCCCGGGCAGTAGCCCTCCGCTCCCGGTGCCGTCAGGTGCGTGGTCAGGCTCGCCACCGGCGGGGCGTTGCCGTCGCGGCGAAGCGTCCCCGACGCGGACGACCGGTCCTCCAGGTAGCGGCGCAGGAAGTCGACCACAACCCTGCCGACGAGCGTGCGATCGGGCCCGGGATCGACGTAGGGCGCCAGGTGCGGGGCGCCGATCAGCTCCAGGTAGTACTTCGGCCGTGGCGC
>JAFAPR010000186.1 GCA_019247075.1 Solirubrobacterales bacterium | reverse complement strand
GAGCTACGCGTGACGCTGGGACGCGGTCGCGTATGAGGGCGTCCTCACGGCTCGTGCTGGCGGGTCTCGGGGGTTAGGGGGATTGCGGCGATGCGGTAGATGGCCTGACGGGCGGCGCGGGGGTCGGCGGCCGCCAGGGCATCGAGCAGGGCGGCTTGGGCCGCGTGGAGCGGGTCGGGATTGAGCGGCCCGGGGAGTTGGAGAAGGCCGAGGCGTACCACGTGGACCACGCGATCGGCGCACCGCACCAGCATCGGGTTGTCGCAGTGCTTTGTGGGGCGGTCGTAGAAGTCGGCGTTGGCGGCGGCGAGCGCTTGGATGTCGAAAGGTTCGCGGGCCGCTGCGAAGCGCGCGTGAGCATCGGCCATCGCGCTCAACGTCGAGGCCGGCACGCCGCTGCTGGCCGCGAGGGCGGCGATCGCGGCATAGACGGTGACCCACGCGGCGACGGCGTGGCGGGTTTGGGTTTCGTCGATGATCGCTACTCGCGTGTAACGGGCCGGGGCAAACTCGACGACGCCGAGCTCGCGCAGCCGCAGTAGCGCTTCGCGGACCGGGGTGCGCGAGACCCCAAGCTGGGCGGCGAACTCGCCGTCGTGCAGCCTCTCTCCGGGCTGGAGCCGACCCTGCTGGAGCGCTTCGAGGATCTGGTCGTAGACGGCGTCGCCCACGCTGGCGGGGCCCGCCAGCGGCGTCGGGACCAGGCGAAATCGCGCCCGCAAAGGAGGCCGTGCCGGCACCGGGCCGGGTCGCTGAAGGCCGTCAGAGATGCCTGTCATCGGGTGGGACTTGACAAGGCCAATGCAGAATGCCAGTATATCAGTATGCTCGATGCGGTCGACGACCATTGATCTCGCCCGCGGCTGAACGTCGCCGGTCCGAGCGCTGCAGGGGCCGGCCGCGGGGGCGCTAAGGCGGCGGCTGAGCGCGGGGAAACTACCGGGGAAGATGTCGGGCGAGTCGCGGGGGCATCTCGCCCGACACTCCCCCCGGCCCCGACGGCACGGGCGATCTCGCCCAACCCGTCGCTCTTGTCACTGACTTCTTGTCAGACGCTGGGCCATTCGCGCAGCCGCGTCCAAGAACTGGTGACCGAGCAGGTAGACGCCGGGGCAGGACGCGGCCGCCGGCGAGCATTCCGAAGAGCGCCGACTGTCGGTAACACCACGCTCGCGTGTGAACCTCGGTATGACACCTGGCCGAGAAAAACGCCACTTTGGAACGCAAGCCGTGTAGGATGGCCCGCACTGGCTCTGGGGTGGGGCTTCCGGGATCGGATGCGTGGGTGGTACCCATAGCGTGCCGGCTTCGCCGGCTGGTCAGACGAAAGGGGAGAACGCGATGACCTTCGCCGAGCAATGCGAGTCCGGCGACTTGATGTCGATGGCGGGTGATTCCGCGCGGCCTGCTCGGCGTCATTCGGGCTCCTCGCGGTCCATGATCTCAATCGCTGCCCGAGCCAGCTTGCCGCTGGCCCGACTGCGCATTTGGTCGCTCGCGGCACTCGCCTCGGGAAGCCTGCTGGTATGCGTCTCCGCGGCGAGCGCGGCCGCGGCCGCGCTGAAGGTCGACACCTTGAGTGGCCGCCCCTTCCAGTCCGCGGGTCCCTCCGTCACGATCGTGTCGCCCCGCGATGAGCGCTTCTTTGGGCTCCACCGGCGAGTGATCGCCCGCTTCGGTTGCAGCGAAGGAGGGACCACCGCTCCAATCGCCACGTGCACGGGGACCGTTGCGGCCGGCCAGAGGATCGGCACGAGCACGCCAGGCACCAAGGCCTTCACCGTCACAGCTACCGACAGGGCCGGCAACACGGTTACGAAGACCGTTCACTACACGGTCCTCCGATACACCAATCCACTTCGGGCTGTGCGCGGCCTGCGGCCGGGCCGCATCGACCAGGGGGTCGACTACGCAGGCTCCGGTCCAATCCTGGCGCTTGGCAGCGGCACAGTGATCAAAGCCACCAACACAGACTCGGGCTGGCCCGGAGGGGGGTGGCTCCTCTACCAGCTCTCACAGGGCCCATTCGCCGGCAAATACGTCTTCGTGTCTGAGAACATCACCGTCAGCGTCAAGGCGGGGCAGACGGTCACAACCGGTGAGAAGATCGCAACTCTCCATGATGCCTACCCGAACATGGAGACTGGGTGGGCGTCTGGCATTCGTGACACGACGCTCGCGAACGCGGATGGGCATTTGTGTCCCTGTGCCGACCCGGGCGGCTGGTCGACGATCGAGGGACGGAACTTCGGCCACCTCCTAGTCGTGCTGGGCGCGCGGTCCGGCTACCTGCAGCCAGACCCGCCCAAGCAGCGCATGCCCCCTGGGTGGCCAAGGCTGTCGTCCCCCGGCACCGTGGCAGCCGCGCCCGAGTCGCGGACGCCGCTCCCGGAGGGTTGGACGGCCCGCCCGAAATAGGAGGCGTGGCCTTAGGGAGTCGACGCGCCCGGCGACCACGCCTTCCGTCTCGAGCTACGCAACCCGCGATACGAGCTCTCGCGCGTCCTCAACTACGAGGCTGGCCCGGCGTACGTCACTCAAGCCTACGCTGGCGTTCTGCGCCTGGCAGGCCGCCGCTCAGGGATATGAGGCTCGCGCCTCCCTCGCCGCGACGGTCCTCGCAACAGGTCCGCCAGGCGCTGATCGCCGCGTAGGCGCACACGCGCTTGAATCGCGTCGGCCAACGGGATCCCGCCCCCGGGATCGGGCGGAGGAGTCCTGGGCGGCTCGGGACGCCTCCCCCAGCCGTCGTCGGCACCCGAGTCCGGCGGGCGAGGCCTCATGTTCGTGCGGAGGACGAGCAGCGACAACAGCGCCAATCCAAGGAGAATGACGATCGTGGCGACGACCGGAAAGTGGCTCCATCCCTTGAGGGCCGGAGGTGTGAAAAGCGTTGCTCCCCAAACGAGGCGTGTGTCTGAGCGCTGCATGCGTCCTAGAGGCTACCCGCGGCGACCATCACACGAGCACACTACGGGGCCTGGCTCCCGCGCGGGCGCGGGGCTCAGTTCGGTGGACCGAGCGCCGCCACCGTGCGTTCCGCGGCGCGAAGAGCTTCCGCGGCTCCAATCTCAGCTCTGAGCACCTTCACGATTTCATCGCCGATCCGATTACCGACCTCCATCCCGTGGCTGGTAACGGGCCGTTCGCCGTGTGCGAACGGGCGCGTCTTCATGACGGTCTGCAACAGCTCGGGGCGAAACCGCGACTCAAACCTTGGATCACGGAGAACAGACTCCCGCGCCACCTCCACGAAACCGCTCCTCTGCACATCGTCGAGGATCTGCTCCGATGAGCAGAGGAACTTCGCCAGCTCCCAGGCGGCTTCCTTTGAGTGCGAGCGGGACGGGATCGCATATGGCGGCGTGTAGAGGCCGACGTGCCGACCACACGGGCCAGCCGGCATCGGCGCCGTACGCGTTGCCTCGGCGACGGCTCCCCCCTTGTCATACAGGATGGACGCTTCGTTCGCAGGCTCGATGGTGATCGCGGCGCGGCCCGCGCCGTAGGCCTCCATGCAGTCGATGAAGTCCATGGTTGGCTCCTCGGGCGGACCTGCGCGGCGGGCCAGCTCCACGTAATGCTCGACCGCCGCGATCAGCTCCGGCGTTGCGAGCGTCGGCCGGCCCTCGTCGTCATACCAGCGAGCCCCAAACGACGGGCCCCATGTGGAGCCGACGATCCAGAAATTGAGCCCGCAGTTCGGGGCACCTCGGATCGCAACCCCGTAGAAGTCGGCATTCCCTTCCGCGCGCTCGGCCTCCTGCACCCTTATCGCCGCATCGGTGAGCGCGTCGAGCGTCTGTGGAACGGCGACGCCGTACTGCTCGAACAGGTCAGCTCTGTAAATCAGCACGTTTGACACGAAGCAGTAAGGCAGCCCCCAGATCCGCCCGCCGTCGGACAGCGCGTCGCAAGCGGCCTGCGGGAAGTCTTCAAGCGAGTACCCGTCCGCGGCGATGAACTCGTCGATCGGCTCGACGTGGCCGCTTCGGGCCGCCTGGATCAAAAGGAGGTCGTCGACTCCCACTAGGTCGAAGGGTGGATCCTCTCCAGAGAAGCTGCGCTCCATGAGCTCCCACATCTCGGGGATCACCGTGAGAGTCACCTCGACGTCGATTCCCGTCCGCTCGGTGAATCGCCGCGCGGCTGCGGGCAGATTTGCAAACACCCCCCAGTCCTCTTGCATGACTCGAACCACCGGGGCGCTCACCGTCTCTCCTTTTCGCTAGAGGAGCGAATCCGCACGTCCTCGCGGTGGTAGACCTCGGGGCGCAGCTCGAGTCCCAGTCCCGGCCCCGGCGGCGCGGACACCATGCCGCGTTCGATCACCGGCAGCGCCGTCACGAACTCCCGGTACCAACCGTCCCAGAACGCGCGCACGCTCTCCTGGAGGATGGCGTTAGGCAGGTGTAGCGACAGATGGGTGGCGGCGGCATAGACGACCGGACCCGTGCAGTCGTGCGGCGCCACCGGCCGCTCGTGCGATTCGGCCAACGCCGCGACCTTGCGCGCGGTCGTGATCCCGCCCATCCAGCCGACGTCGAAGATGACGATCCGAGCGCCGTCGCGCACCAGCATGTCGCGGAAGTCGGGCAATCCGGTCAGCGTCTCTCCGGCCGCGATCGGGACGTGCGTGGCGCGCTGCACCTCGGCGAGGGCATCTGCGCTCGTGACACGTACTGGGTCCTCGACCCAGTACGGATCTAACGCGTCGAGCGCGGAAACGATCCGGGCGGCCGCTGGCACGTCCCAGAGTGCGTGGAGCTCGATCATCACGTCCATCTCCGACCCCACTGCCGCGCGGATGCGGCGGATTGGCTCGAGCGCCCGGTCGAGCTGGGCTCTGGATATGTCGTGCCCTTGGGTCGCCTCGGCATAGGGGTCAAAAGGCCAGATCTTCATGCCGGTCGTGCCCGCATTGAGCAGGCTCCGGGCGAGCCCCTCGGGGTCGTTCAGGAACGCTTCTAGATCCTCGTGCCGTCCGTTCGAGCGACCGTGCAGTCCCCAGTTCTTGACCGCCTGCGCCGAGCGGCCTCGGATGTAACGCTCGCCCGCGCACGTGTTGTAGGTTCGGATCTCGTCTCGCGAACGGCCCCCGAGGAGGTCGCACAAGGGCTGTTCGAGCGCCTTGCCGCGCAAGTCCCAGAGCGCGATGTCGACGGCCGACGCGGCCCGCATTTCGGCGCCACTCGACGCTGCGCCGACGTATCCGCGCAGGGCGGCGGCATGACGCTCGATCGCCGCCGGGTCCGCACCGAGCAGATACTCCGCCACGACATCGTGCACGTGGGCCTCGACCGCGTCCGCGAAGAAGAACGTCTCTCCCAGGCCTGTCAGCCCTTGGTCGGTGTGCACCACCGTGTGCACGAGGTTCGGAAATGCGCCGACGCGGATCGTGTCGATCTGGGTGACTCTCATCGCGCCATGGCGTAGACGATGCGGCCGTCGGTCCCGCGCTCCCGCACCGCCAGGCCGGAGGCGACAAGCCATTCGGCGTGGCCATGGATGCTGAACGCGAGGTCCGGTTTCAGCTCGTCCGGCCAGGGGGCATCAAGACGGTCGTTGACGCGCGCCACCAGATCGCCAAGCGTCAGCGGCTGATCCAGGTTTGCCCGGACAAGCTCGTCCAGGTGCCGCACGTAGTCTCGCGACTCAGCGATGAACGAGAACACCCCAGTGCCACGCTGCGCCGGCCAGTGGCAGCCGTGGAGCTCACTCGGGGCTAGCGATTCGATCAGCGCCGCGGTCGCGAGATACTCGTCGATGTGCGTGTAGGTGGGGCAGAGCTTCGGCGTTCCGTCGAGCCCTAGGTACACGGAGCCCTGCAGGGCGTCTCCGCTGAAGAGCGCCCTGCTGCGCTCATCGAATAGCGCCAAGTGCCCCGCGGAGTGGCCGGGGACGTGCAGCACCCGCAGGTTCCACGTCGGCGCAAGTCCAATCGACTCACCTCCGGTGAGCCCGAGGTCGACCGCCTCGGCCTCGCCGGACTCCTTGCGCATCCACGCAGCCGCCTCTTCGGCGGGCTTGATCCCGTGATCATCGAGATAGGCGTGATAGCGGTCGGCCATGAGCCTCGATGGGTCTGAGACAAGCGGGACGTCGAGCAGCCCGCATGCCACCCACAGCTTCGGATTGGCCTGCCGCAATCGGTGTGTCCCTCCCTGATGATCCAGGTCGGAATGCGTGACCAACAGCAGGTCAAGATCCGCGGCGCCGAGTCCAACCTCTGTCAGCGCGGGGATGATGAACTCGTCGACCGTGCTCGCGCAGCCTGCATCGATCAGCAGCCTGCGCTCACCGAGGAACAGGAACAGATACAGCGGGCGGCCGCCGACCTCGGCCTCGATGCGGTGTACGCCTTCGCCCAGTTCGGTCACGCCCGCTCCTCGAACTGGAACAGCGACACCCCGCCATCGACGAGCAGCACCGACCCGGTCATGTAGGAGGCCTCCGGCGAGCAGAGAAATGCGGTCGCCTGTGCGACCTGCTCAGGCGTTCCAAGCTCGCCGAGCGGTACTACAACCGACGCGCGACGCGCGTAAGCCGGATCGGTCTCGTACTGGTGGCGCGCCATTCCGGCGAACACGATTCCGGGAGCGATCACGTTGACGCGGATCCGGTGCACCGCCAGCTCACGGGCCATCGAGCGGGCCAGCATCCGCACACCGGCCTTCGACACACAGTACGCAGCAATCTCAGGCCACGGGATCTCCGCTACCCAGGAGCCGGTGAACAGCACGAGACCAGGCTGATCCCGAGCCACCATCAGCCGTGCCGCGGCTTGGCCGACGTTGAAGCAACCGGTGAGGTTGACGTCGAGATGGGCCCGCCACTGATCCCCTGTGACCTCGAGCAACGGTGCCGACTCGACGATGCCGGCGTTACTGATCGCGACATCGAGCGGCTCAACGCCTGCGAGCGCCTCATCGACAGCAGCGCGATCGGTCACATCGGCCTGCCGATACGTGCAGTTTCCGACTGTCGCTACGGCCTCTATGCGCGGTCCGGCCTCGCTCTCAGAAAGGCGGTCGATCATCGTCACGTGAGCACCTCGCCGCGCGAGCTCGAGCGACATCGCGCAACCGAGATCGCCGGCGGCTCCCGTTACCGCGATCCCGAGGCCGCCAAGTTGAGCCGAGGTCGAGCTGGGCACAGACTGGAACTCGCCGCCGCCGCGACCCGCGTTATGCGGCGGCGGCTGTGATGTGTCGCTGATTCTCAGATCGCCGGCCGGTGGGCTGCCTCCGCGGCGGTTTCGGGCCGTTCCATCGTCGACTGGCCGGCCTTGAACAGCCACTCTTCTCTGCCGGTGCGGCTGAGGAAAAAGAGGATCAGCAGGCCCGCGACGAGCCAGGCGATCGCAATCCACGGCGCGAAGTCAAGCGGCGTCGGCAGACCAAAGATGTGCAGTCCCTGCACCGTCTTCCAGCCGACCCAAACCAGGGCAGCCGAGGTTGCGACTGGGATCAGCCCATGCAGGAGCCAGTTGAACTCCGTCCTGCGCTTGCGCCGGTAGTACCAGAGCGCGCCGATGTTCCCCATCGAGTAGACGACGATGAGGCCGAGAGTCTGCACTATTCCGATCATCCCGAACTGGTTGACCGGGCCCATCGTGGAGCCCAGCACCATCGCGATCACGACCGTGAGCACGGTCATGGCCAGGATCGCGTTCGAGGGCGTCTTCCAGCGCGGATGGGCCTTGCCCAACCAGCGCGGCAGCGCCCCGATCCGCCCCATCCCGAAGAACACCCTGGTCGTCGCGTTCTGGATCGCAATCGAGACCGCGAGCGCGGAGTTGACGGTCGCGATCAGCACCGCGACCCAAGCGCCACTCCATAGCCTTTTCGCCAGCTCGAAGATCTGGCTGGACTGGGTGAAGTTGCCGGCCGAGACGCCGTTGGTGCCATGGCCCACGAGCACACCCCAGTTGACGAAGGCATAGAAGGCCGCCACGCCGATCGTCGAGAGCACGATCGCGATCGGCAAGTTGCGTCTCGGGTTCTCGGTTTCCTCAGCGAGCGGCGCCACCGCCTCGAACCCCGATAACGCCAGGATTGTGAACACCACGCCGAGGTACAGGCCCTTGGCGCTGGGCAGGTTGCCTGGGTTGAACGAGTTGGCGTTGAAACCGCCGGGACCGGGGGAGGCAAGCCCCGAGAGGGCGAGGATCAGGAAGATCAGGATTTCGAGCCCGCCGAGGATCAGCATCGCCCGGGCGGAAAGAGAGATCCCGAACAGCGTGAACGCCGTCACCACCGCGAGAAAGGCGAAGAACCAGACGTACCAGATGATGTGCAAGTGGTATTGCGCGTTGACCGTCTGGTCGACGAGCAGCGCGGTGAACGCCAATACCGACGAGACTCCGACTGGGTCATACAAGAAGTACAGCCAAGTCGTGAGCCACCCGGTGCGCGGACCGATCGTGCTCGAGACGTACAAAAAGTAGCCGCCCGCGCCGGTGAAGTTCTTCGCCAGCTGCGTCAGCACGACCGCCACCCCAAGGCAGATGATCCCGCCGATGATGTAGGCGATCGGCGCCCCGATGCCCGCAAAGCTCACGATGAAGGTTAAGCCGAGCAGGATGTTGAGGCCAGGCGCGATGTGGGTAACCGCCTGGACCATCCCGCCCCAGAATCCGATCGCACCCGCCTTCAGCTCGGTGTCCGCGGCAACATAATTCACACCGGCTACGGGGCCGTCTGGCGCCGTCATCACATCGGCCATGACACCTCTCTCCTTATCACGTGAGCTCGATCATGGAGTGCTAGGGGCGACCTATCCCGGTTGCGTCTGAGGCCGCTAACAGCCACTGACAAGGCGGTTGGCCCGCCTTGGCTGCGGTCTCGCCCGAGTCGCGGCGGATGGGCCGATGATGCGCAAAGTCTTCCTGGGCGCGCATACGGCGGAATGATGACATACCACATACGTGCTCCTCTTTGGACGTTTACCGCAATCAGCCGGCTCTACGCCAGAGCGAACATCTCATTCTGTTTGATCTCGGTATCCACCTGCTCGACGTCGCTCACTTTTTGTTCGGCCCACCTAGACGGCTACGCGCCCGCAAATGGCGGATCCGTCCGGGCATCACTGGCGAAGACGTGGCCACTGTCGTGCTCGACCACGGCGCCGTAGAGACGATCATCGAGCTCTCATTTGCCTCCGTGCTCCGAGACGACGCTTTCCCGCAAACCACAGTCTTGATCGAAGGAACCGAGGGGTCGTTGGAGCTGAGGCCGGACTACATTTTGTACCTCACGACGCGGGAGGGAAGTGAGATCCTCGATGTCTGTCCGCAGCGATATAGCTGGGCTGACGAACGATACGCCGTGGTCCACGCAAGTATCGTGCCCTGCCAGCGTCATCTGCTTTTGGCCGTCACCGGCCAATCCGAGCCGGAGACGCCCGGCGCGCAGCACGTCAGCGTGCTCCGCGCGGTCGACGCGGCCTACCGTAGCGCGGACGCTGACGGGCCAAGCCTGCAGAGTGGCCCTGCCTCCGGGCCATGGGTCGTCGTCGATGACAGCCCGGGCGCACCCAGCGCGCGGTCGAGGTTCTAAAAGCAGGCTGCGATGTCAGAGACGCGGCCAATCCATCTCGTCGAGGTCGTGCCGCCGCCGCTCGAAGTCCCTGATCAGCAACCTTTCATCGAAGCGTCGGAGTTCGAGGCCAGATTGGCGGCGCTCCAGCAGGCGGTCGATGCCGACTGGATCGTCGTATACGGTGACCGCGAGCATGCCGCGAGCCTGATCTTCCTGACCAATCTCGACCCGCGGTTCGAGGAGGCCCTCCTGGTCCTCGGGCGCGGGACGCGCACTCTGATCCTCGGCAAGGAGGACGTCGGATACGTCCCGGTCATGCCGATCGAGGTCGACGTCATCTGCTGCCCGACTCTGAGCCTGATGGGCATCGACCGCAGCGGTGGGCCGACACTGGAGGGCGCGTTGCGCGAGCTCGGGCTCGGCCAAGGCGATCGGGTGGGCGTGGTCGGCTGGAAGGCGCTCGAGCCGGGTGAGTGGGGCGGCCGCGAGCCGGCGATCTTCGCACCCGCATTCTTCGTAGATCTGCTGCGCGGGATGGCCGGAAGCGTGTTTGACACCACTGCCGTGCTCACCAGCGCGCGGTCAGGACAGCGGACGTTCGCCACCGCCGACCAGATCGCGGTTTTCGAGTGGGGAGCCTCGCGGTGCTCCAGCTGGGTGCACGCGATCCTTGGCGCGGCCAGGCCCGGCGTCAGCGAGCATGAGGCTTTCCGTGTGGCGCCGTGGGGCGGCGAGCCGGTCAGCTACCACCCGGTCTTTGCGTCGGGGCCCGATGTCGCCGTCGGGCTGCGGAGCCCCTCGTCCCGACGGCTGGAACTCGGGGACGCAGCGGTCGTGGCGGTGGGTCTTTGGGGCGGCAACACAGCTCGGGGCGGGCTCGTGGCCGCATCGGTGGACGATCTGACAAACGCTAGCGAGGGTTATCTCGAGCGGCTTGCGATCCCGTACTGGCGAGCGATCGCAATGTGGTACGAGACGCTGGCCGTGGGTGTCGTCGGAGGCGAGATCTTCGAGGCGATCACGGAATTGCTCGCGGGTGAGGAGTTCTCGTCGTCCTTGAACCCTGGCCACTTGATCCACTACGAGGAATGGCTGCACTCTCCGATCCGGCGTGGCTCGGAGGACCCGATCGCCAGCGGCATGGTCCTTCAGTGCGACATGATCCCCACCGGAATCCGGGCCGGCTGGACGATCAACTGTGAGGACACGGTTGTGGTCGCGGATCGGGCATTGCGGGCCGAGCTGTCGGCGCGTCATCCCGAGCTATGGGCGCGGATCCGCGCGCGCCAGGAATACGTGAGGAACTCGCTAGGTGTGCGACTGCCAGACGGAGTGCTGCCGTTGTCGTGCACGTCTTGCTACTTCAGGCCGTTTTGGCTCTCGCCGAGTACCGCGCTGGCGTTCGCCCAGTAGGTGGCTTGCGATCGCTCAGTAGGTCGCCCGGCCACCCGACAGATCGAACACGGCGCCGGTGCTGAAGCTGCACTGATCCGAGGCGAGGAATGCGACCAGCTCCGCAACTTCCTCCGGCTGACCGATTCGTTTCATCGGAATCCGCTGGACCATATAGTCGAGATGCTGTTCGCTGACGTCGGCGAGCATCCGCGTCTTGACCACGGCTGGAGCGACGCAGTTGACGAGCACTCCGGTCTCGGCCAGATCCTTGCCGATCGACTTTGTCATGCCGATCACTGCAGCCTTCGATGCCGAGTAAGCGGCCGCCATTGGGTTACCCTCCTTGCCGGCGATCGAGGCGATGTTGACGATCCTTCCGTACCCGCGCTGGGCCATCACCCGCGCCGCCGCACGGTTGGCGTAAAAGACGCCATCGCAGTTGGTCGAGAACACACGGCGCCACTCCTCGTCGCCGACGTCAATCGTGCGCAGCGACTCGCCGCTGACACCGGCGGCGCACACCAGGATGTCGAGCGGACCGAGCTCAGCTGTCGTGCTGGCTATCGCGTCGTCGATCTGGTCCGAGTGGGTTACGTCACCCATGAGAGTCAGCACTCCGTCGAGGTCCGCCGGACGCGAATCGAAAGTCGCAACCCGCGCCCCACCGCGTTGCAGGCGACCCGCGATCGCGGTGCCGATACCACCCGCGCCCCCAGTGATAAGCGCCGTCCGCCCGCTGAAGTCATGCACATCGTTGATCGCCATTTAGAGGTACGTCGTGACGTCGGTGACTACAGGGGCGGTGCCACGCAGGAAGTCGAAGTCGCAACCGTCATTCGCCTGCAGCACGTGCTCCTCGTACAGCTGTCTGTAGCCGCGCGTGTCCTTTCGCGGTGGCGGCGTCCAGGACTTGCGCCGGCGGACGAGCTCGGCGTCGTCGAGCATCAGATCGAGCGTCCTGGCGGCCGCATCGAGCCTGATCCGGTCTCCGGTCTGCACCAGAGCCAGTGGTCCGCCGACTGCGGACTCCGGGGCAACGTGCAGGACAACAGCACCATAGGAGGTGCCGCTCATCCGCGCATCGGAAATCCGCAAAAGGTCGGTGACGCCGCTGCGCAGGAGCTTGGATGGGATCGGCAGGTGGCCCCACTCGGGCATCCCCGGCGCCCCGACCGGGCCTGCATTTCGCAACACCATCACAGAGTCCGCGTCGACGTCTAGCTCAGGGTCGTCAATCCTTGCGGCGAGATCGTGGACATCCTCGAACACGATCGCCCGGCCCTCGTGCGAGAGCAGCCGCCGGTCGGCCGCCGAGATCTTCATCACGGCACCGTCGGGACAGAGGTTGCCGTACAGCACGACCAGCGATCCTCGCGGCTCGAGCGGCTCAGACCGCGCGCGGATCACGCTGGGGTCGATGATCTCGGTCGGGGTGGAGTCGAGGTTGTCGCCGAGCGTCTGGCCGGTCACGGTCAGCTCGTCGAGATGCAGCAGATCGCGGATCTGCGCGAGGACCGCCGGGAGGCCGCCCGCGTAGTAGAAGTCCTCCATCAGGTGATCGCCCGCTGGCTTGAGGTTGACAAGCCACGGCGTGGAGCGCGACAACTGGTCAAACAGCGACAACGGCAGCTCGATCCCGACCCGACCGGCGTACGCGATCAGGTGGATGATCGCGTTGGTCGAACCCGAGATCGCGTGCAGCGCGTGAATCGCATTTTCGAATGCCTCGCGCGTGAGGATCCTCGAGGGGCGGACGTCTTCTTCGACGAGCGCGACGATCCGTCGGCCGGTTGCTTCCGCGGCCTGGACGCGCCGCGAGTCGACCGCCGGGATCGCCGCCGTACCCGGCAGCGTCAGTCCGAGCGCCTCGGTCATGCACGCCATCGTCGAGGCGGTGCCCATCGTCATGCAGTGACCGTTGGATCGCGACAACGAGTTTTCTATTTCGGTCAACTCCCCGTCGGTGATCCGGCCGGCGCGAAGCTCCTCGTGGTAATGCCAGCAATCAGAGCAGGAGCCGAGCTCCTTCCCGCGCCAGTGGCCGTTTAGCATCGGACCGCCGGTGATGACGATCGCCGGGATATCGGCCGAGCAAGCGCCCATGATCGAAGCCGGATTGGTCTTGTCGCACCCGGTCAGCAGGACGACGCCGTCGAGCGGATAGGAGCGGATCGACTCCTCGACATCCATTGCCATCAGGTTGCGATACAGCATCGTCGTCGGCTTCATCAGCGACTCGCCCAGCGACATCACCGGAAACTCCCGCGGGAAGCCACCGGCTTGGAGCACGCCGCGCTTGACCGCCTCCGCGAGACCGCGGAGGTGGACGTTGCAGTTGACCAGCTCCGACCAGGAGTTGCAGATGCCGATCACGGGCCGACCGCGGAAGGATTCGTCCGAGACGCCCGTTGACTTCAGCCAGGAGCGATGCAGGAAGCCGTCGAGGCCCCCCTGCTCCAGCCACCGCGAGCTTCGGCGGCCGTTACTCACTCATGCTCCAGGACAATCTTGGCAACGATCCCCTGCCGATGGTCCATCAGGTGAACGGCTTCGTCGTACTCGCTGACTGGGAAGCGATGGGTGACGATCCGCTCGAGGTCGAGCACCCGGTTGGCGACCAGCCCCGCCACCTGGGCCCAGGTGGCTGTCGTGTAAGCGACGCTGCCGACGAGGCTCATGTCTCTGGCGGCGAAGAGGTCGGCGGGAAGGTTGAGCATCTGTCCCTCTCCTGAGATACCGAGCAGCGCCGCTCGCCCGCCGGGCCGGCAGATCTGGGTGGCCAGCTCGATCGCCGACGGGTGGCCCGCCGTTTCGACCACGAGGTCGAGCTCGGGATCCGGGCCGCGGAGCTGGGTCACGAGCCGAGCGTCGTGGCCGCCCAGCTCCAGCGCGAGTTCGAGCTCCTCGGGCCGCACGCCGTAGGCGACGATGGTAGCCGGGGAATACAGCTTGAGGAGGGCGATCGCGAGCGATCCGAGCGTGCCGACTCCGATCACCCCGACGGCTTCTCCTGGCTGAGGGCGTACCTTCTCGAGCGCGTGCATGACGACCGACGCGGGCTCGATCAGCACTCCGGCGTCAAACGAGATGTGGTCGGGCAGCTGATGAACGACGCGAGCGGGGGCGGCGACAAGCTCGGCGTATCCGCCCAGCCGGGTGAAGCCAAGCGCCTCGATCCGCTCACACCAGTGGGTCTCGCCGCTGCGGCAGCGCCGGCAGCGAGTGCAGGGAATGAGTCCCTCGCAGACGACCCGCGCCCCGACGGGGATGCCCTCGACGTCGCTGCCGACTTCGAGCACGGTTCCCGCCCACTCGTGCCCCGGGATCACCGGGTAGTGCACCCAATGGGGATCGGTGAACGCCCCGGTCATCATCTCTATGTCGGTCCGGCAGAGTCCCGCCTCAATGCTCTTGATCAAGACATCGTCAGGGCCAACGGCGGGCGCGTCGACTTCACGGAAGGCGACCCGGTTCGGCCCCTCGATTACGACCGCCTTCATGGCGCGCCTATTCTATGCCGGTGAGTTCGAAAGCCGGACTCGCGGAGCGGCTCTCGGCGCTCTACACCGGCGCGCTGACCGACGTGCTCGACCGCCGCGGGTACCTGCAGCAGACGCTGCCAAGCGAGCTGGTTCCACTGCGTCCAGGAATGAGGGTCGCGGGCCCGGTCTACACCGTCCTCGGGCGGCCTCACCCTGGTCACGACTACGACACTTCGATCAGGCGAATCCTCGAGATGCTCGGCTCAGTGCCACCTGGAAGCGTGGCCGTGTATCAAACCAACGACCGCGCCAACGCCCACCTCGGAGAGCTGTCGGTTACCTCACTCGCGTCGCGTGCCTGTGCCGGCGCGGTGATAGACGGTGGGACCCGGGATGTTGACTACACGCTGCGCTCGGCCTTTCCGGTGTTCTCCCTCTACGTCACCCCGCAGGATTGCGTTCCGCGGTGGGAGCTGATCGCCCATGGTGATGTGTCGTTGGTGATTGGCGGCGTCCGGGTCTCCCCTGGGGACTGGATCGTAGGGGATCGCGACGGGCTGGTCGTGGTGCCGGGGGAGTGCGTCGAGAGGGTGCTCGGCGAGGCCGAGGACAAGGTCGCGACGGAGAATCAGATCCGGGACGCAGTCCGTAAGGGGATGCTGCCGCTCGAGTCTTATGAGCGGTTCGGTACGTTCTGAGCCAGGGCATTTAGCCGACCGCTGACCCATTCCCGTCCTGTGCTGAGGGCCGCGTCGATCGCCGGCAGGAACTCCATCGCCAACGCTCCGGCGTAGCTGGCGTCGGTGAGTGCTGCGAAGACTCCGTCGAAATCGAGATGCCCCGAACCCGGTTCGCGTCGCTGGTTGTCCGCGAGGTGGACGTGGATGATGTGGTCTTTATGGGCGCTGATCGCCTCGGGGAGCGAGTCCTCCTCGATGTCCATGTGGAATACATCGGCCATCAACTCGACATTTGGCAGAGCGATGCGTCGGCGGAGGCCATCGGCATCGTTGAGGGTTCTGATCAGGTGCGTCTCATAGCGGTTCAGGGCTTCGAGCGCGATGGTGGGGCCGCCGGGCTGCGCGCTTGCCGCGGCGCCGGCGATCGTGTGCGCCGCTCGTTCCAGCTCGCTTTCCCGTGCCGCTGGGTCTCCCTCGGGACGGTAGGTCGCGACGACGATCACGGCGGCGGCCCCCAGCTCATGGGCCTGCTCCAATGCCATGCGCAGGTACTCGCCGGCGTTGCGACGAAGCCTTGGACTGTCGTGCGCGTAGTCGCGGTCCGGGTCGCTTAGCCCACACAGCGAGGAGGCCGTCAGGCCATGCTCCTCGAGCAGCCGTCTTGCCAGATGGGTGTCGAGTGATGCCGTCACCGCGAGCTCGATAGCCGGATAGCCGGCCCGAGCCACCCGCTCGATCGCCTCGGCCGTGGTCGCCGGCCACAGTGTCCACTCGCTGACGCTGAGGGTGCTGGTGAGCAGGGGCCAAATATACGTGGCGGCTTTGGCTAGCGGTTAGATTCGGCTGGTGGATCGCGCGTTGCGGATCGGAGTGATCGGGGTCGGTCTGGTCGGGTCGGCGCACATCGAGGCGATCGCGAGAACAGGGCTGGCGGAGGTCACGGCAGTCGCAGCATCCTCGGCCGAATCGGCTCGTCGCGCCGCCGACCGTTACCTGGTGCCGCGGGCCGAGGCGGATTGGCGCAGTGTCGTCGAGGACGACTCCATCGATGTGGTGCACAACTGCACGCCGAACCATCTGCATGACGAGGTCGGTCGCGCTGCGCTGGCGGCCGGCAAGCATCTGGTCACCGAAAAGCCGCTCGCCGCCACGGTGCAGGAGGGCCTGGGGCTTGCCCGGGCGGCAGAGGCTGCTTCGGTCGTGAGCGCGCTCTGTCACAACTACCGCCAGTTCGCGATGGTAGTCGAGGCGCGCGAGCTGATTCGGGAGGGCATGATCGGCGAGGTCCACCACGTCCATGGCGCCTACCTGCAGGGCTGGCTGGCACCGGCCGGGGTGAGCAACTGGCGACTTGACCCGGAGGTGAGCGGTGTATCGACGACCTTTGCCGACATCGGGACGCACTGGTGCGATCTGGCGATGCACCTGAGCTCTCACCGGATCGAGTCCGTGTGCGCCGCGTTGAGCAGCCGCCACGGCAGACCAGCCGACGACCACGGCGGCGTCCTGCTTCGGTTCGACGGCGGCGTGCTGGGGACGGTCACCGCCTCGCAGGTTTCGCCCGGGGCGGGCAACAGCCTGCGGATCCGGCTCGACGGATCGTATGGTTCGCTCTATTGGGACCAGGAGCGTCCCGAAGATCTGTGGCTGGGGCGGGCGAATGGGCCGACGGAGTTAAGACGCAAGAGCCCGCCAGAGCTGCATGAAAGCGCGCGGCTGCGGGCGCATCGCCCAGCCGGCGAAATCGAGGGCTGGAACACGACGTTCGTGAACCTTTTCAGCTCCGTCTACAGAAGAATCAAAGGCGAACCTCTGCCAGGCGACGATTGCGTCGCCACCCTGTCCGACGGACTGCTACTGATGCGCGTGGTGGATGCCGTGGCGCAGAGCAACAGCGAGCGCTCGTGGTTGGACCTGCCGCGACCGTGACTCAACAGCTCGCCGGTCGCCGCGCGATCGTCACCGGTGTCGGCTCCGGAATCGGACGGGCCACGGCCCGCCGGCTGGCGGCTGCCGGAGCGAGCGTGGTGGCAGCTGACGTTGATGGGCGGCGGCCGCTGAGACGGTCAAGACAGGGCAGGGCGAGCTGATCGCAGCGATCGTCGACGTGTCCCACGAGGCTTCGGTAGAGGCGTTATTCGCTCGCGCTGATCAGCTATGGGAAGCCGAGCTTGACATCCTCGCGAACATCGCCGGAGTGGGAACGACCACCACCGCGGCGCGGAAGCAAAGAAATACGCCGCGCGCATTGACGGCAAAGACCTCTTCCCAATCCGAGAGACTCGTTTCGATCGCCTACTGCGCCTCGAAGGGGGCGGTGATCGCGTTCACGCGGGCGCTGGCGGTCGAGTATGTGGGTGAGCGCATTCGGGTGAACGCCGTCTGCCCTGGAACCATCGACTCGCTATGGGTGGGAAGACTCGTGTCCGAGGCGGGCGAGCGCCGCGAAGACCCTGGTGGCTCGGCAGCCAATGGGGCGGTTGGGGACTCCCGAGGAGATCGCCGACGCCGTGCTGTATCTGTCCTCGGACTCAGGTGCGTTCGTGACCGGCAGTCCGCTCGTGATCGACGGCGGGCTGACCGCCGCTTGATGGACGCCCGTTGGCGCCACGGCCACCTAAACCAAGCCATAGACCGATCACAGGCCCAGCGCCCTGCGGAGCTGGACTGGCAACAGCGCGAAATCGCCCTGGACACCCGACTTGTTCATGCCGCCCGCGCCGCCCAGCTCGCGAATCAGCTGGTTCATCGCGCCCCCGGCCGTGATCGCGGCGACTGACTGATCGCCCGCGTACCCACGGAGCGCCTGGGCGAGTGGCCGCAGCGGAGCGTTAGGGTCGGCGAACCCGGTTTCGACGCTCCCAAAGACACCGTTGTACGGGTCGATCGCGCGGTCACATAGACGGTCGCCGGCCTTGACCACCTGGCCAGCCGAAACCACGGCGCGGACGCCTTCGGCCACGTAGAGCATTTGCCCCTGGAAAGGACCCTGAAGAATCTGCACGACTACGTAGCCGCCGTTGTCCCAGCCAGAAGCATGAGCAATCGCGTGTAGGACCTTCACCTCGAACGGGGCGCGAAAGCCCTCCGCCGACAATGTGCCGTCAACGCCCTGATCGACTCGGGACGGCGCCCAATTCGGAACCGGATCGTGACCTCCGGGAAACCTGCTCATCCTCATGGCGGCCTTGGCGTCACCGGCGCTCACTGTCAGCCCGATCGTGCACAGCGCGATGCCGATCACAAGCCAGAGCGCGCGGTAGCAACGCCAGCGGCTCACTCGAACCTCAGTTGCTGCTCGGTGAAATCCAAAACCTCCGTACCGGCGCAGCGACTGCGGCGCGTCGGAAGTGTCGTTTTTTGCATCTGCTTACGTTCCAGTCGTGGTTGTGTGCCCGACTGTGGCGGACGGTCGCCCATGGAGTCGCAAACCGCAGGCAAAGATTCAGCAAAGTGACCGTGCTCCAGCCGCTGCCAGCGAACTCTTTGCCTTCGGGCGCCAGGCTTCAGTTCCCCGGTGTGGATTGTGGGGAGAGCTGACTCAGTCCCGGTCGAGGCTTCCGCCTAGCTGCTGGATCATTGCGAGGTCATCACGAACGGCCCACCGTTCGGCAATGCGCCCGTCCTGGAGGCGGTACATCAACGCAACGTCGTACTCATAGACGCCCGCGGGGATGTCGATTCCTCGGAAATGCCCGCCCGCCCAAGTGCCTAGGCGCTTGCCGAACTGGATGAGGTAGTCGCCTTCGGCAATCGTGACCACTTCCTGCTCGCCCATCATCGCGTGCATCCAAGCGGCCTTGCCGGCATTCTGCCGGCATTCGCGCAGGAACTGCTTGGTTCCCTCGAGCCCGCCGCTCCGGTGCGGTGCGAGCGCGTGGTTCGTCATCTCCGGTGTACAGATCTCGTCCAGGGCGTCGGCCTCGCAGGCAGCGGTGAGCCGGTCGAACCGCTCGACGGTCCGCTTGTTCTCGTAGGCGCTCATTCAACCTCCCATCTGCAAAGTGGCTACTAATTGATTAGCGTAGAGCGATAGCCAATATGGTGTTACGATAGCGTAATGGCAGCTCGTGTCAAGGCCTACAGCTCGCCGCTGCGGGAGCAGCAGGCGAGACAGACTCGCCAGCGAATCCTCGGGGCCGCCCGCGACAGGTTCCGTGATCGCGGCTACGGGGCCACCACGCTCGCGGACATCGCACGCGCGGCCCGCGTCGCCGAACCGACGGTTCGCGCTGTGTTCAAGACCAAGGCCAACCTGGTCGAGCACCTGCTCAGGCTCGCGATCCGCGGCAGCGACGACGAACTCGAGCTTCAGCAACGCGAGGCCTTCCAGCACATGCTCGCCTCGCGCGATGCCGAGACGCTGATGACCCGGCTGGCCGACCTGGCCGAGGCGGTGCACCGGCGCTCCTGGGATGTGATGGAGATCGTCCGCGGCGCCGCGAGCAGCGACCCCGCAATCGCCGAGTTGCACGAGCAACGGCAGCGCGCTCGTCGGGGCAATCAAAAGACAGTCGCCAAACGCCTCCGAGCACTCGGGGCGCTGCCTGACGACACCAGTGTCGAGACCGCAGCCGACCTGCTCTGGGTGTACACCTCGCCCGAGATCTACCGAATGCTCGTCATCGAGCAGCGCTGGTCAGCGAAGCGATACCGCGCATGGTTTCGCACTGCCGTCGCCAGCATCCTCAGCCTGAACCGGCTACGTGAATAGATGGCGCGTCGGCAGCGGCTTTGAATATGCGCGCCTAGCGGACACGCTGATCGACAGCCGTTTGGGAATTCTTAGAGCAACCAACAAGCCATGGCCGGTAGCTCCTATTAACCGCGGCCGGCGCGCCATGCGCGCTGATATGCGTTGAGCAGGAACGACAGCATGTCGGCATCGGTCATCGGTCCGCTAGACGACTGCCGATGCAGAAGCTCCTTGCAGAGCTGGATGTGAGCTTCGCCGAGCGCGAGCGTGATAGCGGTCGCGACGGCAGCATTGATTAGCTCAGTGCCCGGGACCGCCTTGAGCAGCGATTGAACGAGCGCCTTTCCTGCCCATTCCGTTCCGCCCGTCTTGGCGAGGCCGCGAATCAGTTCGGCGATGCGGCCTCGGGTGACATCGACACCGAAAATTGCGGTGATGCCGGCAAGCATGCCTACCTGGATAGGCATTAGCACGACGGCGTCGGAGATCGGAATCGGTACCGCGCCAACAGTCCCGGCCGCAGCGCCGGCAGCGCCGACCACCGCACGCGCATGGCGGACCTTCAATCGGATTACTACCCCTTGGGCGTTTGTGAACGCCCGCCTCACCCCCTCAGGGAGGATTTCGTGGGTCCGCTCCACCAGCTCCTCCAGGCCCTTGGGCGGAATCGTGTGTCCAGCGACAGTGCGCTCGCGCGCAAGGGTCCGCAACGGCGCCCCGCGAATAGGCAAGTTGTCGGCGGCTATGGCGGTCTCCAGGGCCTCTGCGCGTTCGTCGTCGACGCACTGGGTCAGGACGAGCAGCACGGGAACTTGCTCTGCGAGAGCCTTGATGACGTCGACGTCGTAGTCCTGGACACGCGAAGTCTCCGCGCTCATGCAGTACCACGCGATATGGACGTGCTCGTCGAGCGGGCGAGTGAGCGAGTCCTTGATCGTCTTCTTGTATTCGCGGATAACCTCCTTCTTCGACTGGCCCAGCTCAATACCGGGTGTGTCGTAGATGGTCACGGGTACACCCTCGAGCTGATAGCGCTGCACATGCTTGGTCACGGGTTTACCGATGCCCTCTGCAGCGAGCCGGGCACGAAAGACCGCGTTGATAAGGGTGCTCTTACCAACCCCCGTCTGACCGCTGATAAGTATGTTGGCAAGCCCGAGCTGCTGCACGTGTCTTTCGTAGTCGCCGTTGAAGTAGGCCGCGGGGTCGGCGGCATACTTAGCGCTCTCTCGTCGGGTCTTCCGAGAGCCGTGCTTCGCCACGGCCTTCCCGCCGGCAATCCGCGCGCGAACTAGCTGCTTGGCGACCTCCTCGGCGCTGCTCGTCGCCACGCTCGAAACGTCTCTAGCGCCCTGGGCAAGCTTCTTGCGGCCGTCGCTTATGGCGCGCTCCGCCCGTTCTCTTGGACCTCGATTTGACGTCACCCTACCTCCTCCTACTCCGCCTCGACGCACCGGCTCGTCGACCACGCCGATCGCGGCGGTCTCCTCCGATTCGTACGGCCGGACCACCATACGCGTAGTTCGTCCTTGCGTCGACTCCACTCGCCCGTACTGGGCTCCGAGGCGGCTGCATCCACAGCCGCCAGTCCTGACCAGATGCGGCCCGTTGCTGCCAGTTCCGGACGGTCAACGCCAACGAGACCCACGGCGGGATCATAGGCGCGGTCTCTCAGCGCGTTGGAGCAGCGCCCGCGCCGCTCAAACGAGGGCGAGCCCCGGCGATGCCTCTGCTTGGCGCCATCCCTCTGCGCCAAGAACTCCATACCCCAGTGGTACGCCAAGCGGCCCGTGGATCACGTCTGATAGCAGCAGCCAAATAGCACGCCGGTACGTCAAGCAGGGCTAGAGGGGCCGCTGGTGCCGCGGCCGATTGCGGTGGCCTGCCCGCTCCTCCAACTCGCGCTCGACGCGATCCAACTCGGGAGCCGGGCCATAAAGGCGCCAGCCGTTACGCACCAGCGGGATGATCACGATCAGGAGCACAAAGATCGGCCAGAAGGTCCGGTGGGCACCCGATGCCACCCAGATGAGGGTGCAAATCGCGAACGGCACCAGTCCGCCGCCAGCCTGCTGGATCAGCCTTCGCTGTAGCTCGCTTCGACGCTCGGCGATCTCGGCCTTGCGCTCTTGCGGGGACACGGGAAGACGCGGCAGGTCGGCCAGCAGCTTCCGGAGTTCCTCCTCGGTGCGGGCGCTATAGGCAGCCTGGACGCGCTCTGAGAACTCGGTCTCGGTGATCCGCCCGGCGGCAAAGTGCTCGCGCAGCTCCTGCGCTGCACGCTCACGCTGCTGATCGGAGGTGCGAAGCTGCGAAGGCCTAGACACAAGGGGGAATGAAAGCGCACGTGAGGCCTGAGACGGAGCTAGGCTTGCGCGCGATCAGGAGTACGGCGTATTGGCTGTTGCGCTTCGATCGTTGGTGCTCGGCGTCGCCAGGAGCCGTACAGGAGGACCGCATGCGATGAGGACGATGGATTGACCGAGCTGAGACACGTTGCGCGCGCGTTCGACTTCGATCCGCCGACGGTCGCCGGTCTGCGCGCGCCATTCAAGGGGCGGTTGGTGGTCTTGGAGCCACTGGCCGCCGACCACGAGGCCGGGTTGTTCGACGCGGCCCGAGACGGAACCGGATTGTTCGAGTGGCTGCCCGCTGATGTCGCGGCGTCGCCCGAACACCTGCGGAGCTGGCTGGCCGAATCAATTGAGGAGGACCGGCGCGGCGAACAGGTGGCATTCGCGATCATCGCAGCCGCCAGCGGCAAGCCTCTCGGCTCGACCCGCTTTCAGGAGATCCGGCTCGAACACCGCCGGGTCGAGATCGGCTGGACGTGGCTGGCGAAGCCCGCGTGGGGCACGGGCGTGAACGTTGAGACGAAGCTACTGCTGCTAACCCAGGCATTCGAGGTGGTGGGCTGTCGGCGGGTCGAGTTCAAGACTGACGCGCGCAACGAGCGCTCGCGCGGCGCGCTTGAGGCGCTCGGGGCGACCTTCGAGGGAATCCTGCGCAAACACATGGTGGTCCGAGACGGCGCCGCGCGCGACTCCGCGTACTACTCGATCATCGACTCCGAGTGGCCGAGCGTGAAGGCGAGGCTGGAACAGCGGCTCGCGGCGCACTCCACCGCCGCATGATGCCCAGACCACTGCACCACAATTGGTGACAGTCGGGTTGCGCTGGCGGGTATGATCGGGGGTAGAAATCTGCCCCTGGAATCCTTTGGGCGAACCGAAGACTGGGGGGCACATGCCGCCCGCAGCTCCCTTTGCCGGAACCCGGCATTCTCGCCGACGCCCGCTTTTGCTTTCTGACCGGCGAGTCGGTGGGCGACTGCTCGCGACGAACGGCTCGGGACCTGAGCGCAGGCTTACCGGAGTCGTTCGCGGCCCGTGGCGGGCGCGGAAACCGAGTCCGGCACGAGGGTCATGCCTCTTCCGGTACGCCAGCGACGAGCTCGACTTGGTTTCGGTTTTCGGCGCGGATGCGGGCGCCCCGGTCTCGTGCGCCGAGAGCGTGGTGACCCGGACACTCGGTCGGGGTAGTTATTAGGGATGCGCCTTAGTCCTGATGACGCCTCGGTCATTTCAACATGACCCGCGCGGAGCGGGCTGCCAACCTGATGGGCGTCGTGCTCCCGTTTGTGGGCGTGCTGGTGGCGATCGGGCTGCTTTGGAACCGAGCCGTCGATTGGGTCGACCTTGCGATCCTCGCAACGATGTACCTGCTCACAGGGATCGGCGTTACCGTCGGCTTTCACCGCCTGCTGACCCACAGGTCGTTTCAGACCTACCCCTGGCTGGAGCGGACATTCGCGATCCTGGGGTCACTGTCGGTGCAGGGCTCGGTGATGGATTGGGTGGCCGACCATCGCAAGCACCACGCCCACGCGGACAAGGAGGGTGACCCCCACAGCCCGCACGTCGGGCATGGAAGCGGGCTCCGGGGACTGTGGCACGCGCATACCGGTTGGCTGTTTGAGACCCAGGGTCAAGCCGACTGGAAGCGCTACGCAAGAGAGCTCTACGAGGATCAGCGCATGCGGCGGATCGGCCGGCGCTTTCCGCTGCTGGTGTTTGTGTCGTTCGCGCTTCCGACCCTAGCTGGCTTCGTGCTGCACGGTTCTACCCTGGATGGTGCGCTGCGCGGCTTCATCTGGGGTGCCCTCGTGCGGATCTTCATCGTGCATCACGTCACCTGGTCGGTCAATTCGATCTGTCACTTTTTCGGGCGCCGGCGCTTCGAGATCGAGGACCGTTCGACCAACGTCGCATGGCTCTCTTTGGTCTCGCTCGGCGAGTCCTGGCATCACAACCATCACGCCTTTCCGCGCTCGGCCCGCCACGGTCTGCGGTGGTGGGAGCTGGACCCCTCAGGGTTGCTCATTTCTGCGCTTGAGCGGGTCGGCCTCGCATGGAACGTCATCCGGATCACACCCGAACGGCAGCTCCAAAAGACAAGTCTTCAGATGGACGCGCGGTAGACCGCACGCCCGACGACCGAACGACGTGCTGATCGCTGACGAGGTCGGCGGGGAGTTGCTGGCGGGCACGTTTTCGCACGATGAGAGCGGGATCGTGGCGTTGTGCGCTGCGATGGTGCGCCACAGGGTCGAGGTGGTGGCGATCGAGCGCCCCGATGGGGTGCTGGTGGAGCGGCTTTTGGAGGCGGGGGTGCGGGTGCTGGCCCCTGCATCCCAATCAGGTCAAGGCGGCGCGTGATCGCTTCCGCGCCTCGGGCAGCAAGTCCGATCGGTTTGACCGGTTCGTTTTGTGCGAGCTGGCGTGCACCGACCGGCACCGCTTTCGGCTGCTTGAGCCCGACTGTGATCAGACCAAGGCGCTTGGGGCGCTGACGCGCGCGCGAGGATCTGGTCTGTGCCACGGTGGCGTTGGCCAACCAGCTAGTCGCGGAGCTTGGCGCATCGCTACACCAACCGCAAGACGCGGGCACAGCTGCTTTTGCGGCTGCGGTCGGCCCCGACGGTCGCGCCGGCGAACTCGAGACCCGCCGCTGGCGCTCGATCGTGCTGCCGCTCACTGGCACGCTGCAGACCATGGTCGACCAGATCTCAGAGCTCGAAGGGGAGATCGCCGAGGCGTTGTGCGCTCACCCCGATGGGGAGATCTTCCGCAGCTTCTTCCGCTCCCGGGCTCTGTCATCTGCACCGCCGCGCTGCTCTCAGAGATCGGCGACTGCCGGCTTCGCTACCCGCACCGCGCCGCGATCGCCGCCGACGCCGGCCAGGCGCCGGTGGCGGTCGAGTCCGGCAAAACGAAAAAACGCCAAGTTCCGCTGGGCGTGCAACAAACGCCTGCGCAACGCGCTCGGAACCCTCGCGCACACCACCCGCCGCTGGAACCCCGGGGCCGCGACCATTATGCCAAGGCCAGAGCCCGCAGCCACAAACACCGCCGCGCGCTGCGCACCCTCGGACGCACCTGGAGCCGCATCCTGTGACGCTGCTGGCAGACCCACACCCCCTACGACCCCAAGCGCCATAACCGCCTAAACAGCAAGCCGACAACCGCTACGCCACTCGGGGGTAGACACAGGGCGTCTTTCCATTCGGGCGTCTTGTCCTAGCTGACGCTTGCTCGGCGACGAAGATGGGCGGCTTCGTGCTGCGCTCGGTCTACTGCGGTGCGGACGGATGCGTTTTCAGCTCTTGGGGTCGGCTTCGATCGCGGCGCTTATCAGCGCCATGTAGTCCCCGGCGCTAGCCGCGGGGAATGCCCAGCCGTCGGCCGGATTCTTCAGCGCGAGGATGGTTCCTGTGTCTAGCTGCTCGGCGACCTCCGGGAACCT
>JAFAPR010000175.1 GCA_019247075.1 Solirubrobacterales bacterium | reverse complement strand
GGATCGCCAACTGGAACGAGCACCCCACGCCCTACGTCTGGCACAAAACCGCAGACGAGATCCTCACCAGCCTCGCCGGCTACTGCCAGCGGATTTCTGACTCAGGTGACTAGCTCGTCAGCCCCACGATTCCGTTGCGCAGGATCGCCGCTGCGAGAAGCACCACGATCACCGCGGCCAAGGTCCTCGCATGCATTTCCAGCCATCCGCGTGCCGCCTGGAGTGTGGAGAGCGTCCAGTCGCGCGCGACGCCGAGCGCGACCAGTGCGCCCAAGAGCGGGAGCAGCGATACGACCGCGAACCCGAGCCACACCGCGATGTATTCAGCTGCGCTCGGTTTTAGCTGGGAGATGTCTTTCAGCGCGATCGGAATGAAACCGCCGGGATTGGCGAGCGTCGCGCCGGCGGCGACGATTGCGATCGCCGGCGAGGACGATAGCTTGCTCATCTTCTTGATCGCGTCCTCTGTCCGCCTGGGATCGCGGGGACGCCGCAGAGCGCGCACCACATAGAGCAGCAATAAGAGCCCGGCGACTACGTCGAAGACCGCCACCCATGTCGGGGGCTCGCTAGAGCCCTTAGGTGAGGAGGCGGCGCCTCCGAGCACAAACGCGGCCACGATCCCGATGATCACGGTCAGGCCGAACGCGCCCAGGAAGAACCACAGGCCGGTGCGACCGGGCCGGTCGCTCAGAACTAACGCGAGCACGGTGAACGTCAGCGTGGTCGGCGACAACATGGCGGCCACCGCGGTCAGCCCAAGTTCGACGTCTACGGAGGTCACCCGCCCACCGAATCAGCCGGACACCCCGGAACCCGATCCCGCAAGAAAGGCTCCCCCCAATGGTGCTCCACACGAATACTCGCAGTGCGGAGACCGCTCTCCCGCTGCCGTCCGTGCCCGTCGCCTTCCAACATCAGATCACTCGCCGGAGGTCGCCCTCGAGATCGCGCTCCAGCTCGCGGAGCCGTCTCGGCATCTTCCCCGACACGCCGGTATGCAAGCTGTCGAGCGCGCAAGCCAAAAAACACGCGGCACCAAGCGCCGTGTTCCAATTCGCAGCGGCCAGATCGAGCATCGAACCCGTCGATGGCACGACATACCCGGCGATCGCCGAGATACCGAAGAAGATGCACCCCAGCAGGTTGACGGCCGGCTGCCACCATCCCGCGTCCACTCGCGCCGGCAGCCATCCGTGACGCGCCGAGGCCCGATAAGCGATCGCGCCCGAAACCAAGAAGCAGACAGACCCAAAAGCATCGGGCCGCCACACGAGCTTGTTGTACTCGGGGCTCGTCATGGCGGTGTGCATGGCTTGAAAGGTCGTGACGTTGAAGAACAGCGTGCCGGCTGACTGAATCACAGCAGCCCACCAGCCCGCGCGCCCGACGCCGGGGGTATGACGCCCCGGCCAGGCAAGCCAACTCTGGAGGCCTCCGCCGGCCGTGAACAGGAGCGGAGCCGACGAAGAACGTGATGGCGTCAGCGGAGTCGCCGACCAGGTTCGCGTACCCGGGGAAGGGGCCGATGAAGAAGCAAGTCGACCCCAGGACGAAGCAGAACGCCATCCAGCGCCGGCGAGTCATCTCCCTCCACTCACACGTAAGGCAGCGGCGCCAGTCCGCGCGAGCGCATGGGGCGAGCGATGCATGAGCATGGTTGGCATGCGAAGCAGTTCAGCGACTTGGCCCTGCCCCTGCATCACCCAAAGCGGACGAGAACAATCGGGCCACTACCGCTCCGTGGACTCGGGCGTCTCCCAGGATCTTGCGAAACCGGCGCGCAGCGCTTCCCGCCAGGCAGTTCTCGATGACGCCCACCGCCTCGCGAACTCCTCGTCGGTCAAGGTGCCGCCAGCATGCAGCTGGCCGAGTCGTTGAAGCTCGTCGTAGTCGAACGTTTGGACCGCCAGGGCGGGGGCAGGTGCTGCTTCCGCAGAAGCGGCTTGCGTCGGTCCGTAGTTATCCGAACGTACAGTTCGGCGCGGAACGTCACAGCGGCGGCGTTGACGGGGTTGGGCGCGACGGCGATTTCAACGGATCCAGACCGCGACCGCCTCTAGAAGCGCAGCCGGGCGAGAGGCCTCGTTGGCGATCCTCATCTGGCAACTCCGCCGGCACCACCTCACGCTCCAGGTAGCCTGACTGGCCGCGTGATATCGGTCGATATTGAGCTCGCGTTCGTCGGGCTGACCGCGATGTTAGAACCGGCAACCCTCCTGGCGTCGGTGCTGGCGCTCGTGGTCAGCGAACGACCGCTCCGGACCGGTTCCTGGTTTTACCTCGGTGGACTCAGCGTGACGCTCTTGATCGGTGTGGTAGCCGCGTTCGTGCTCGGCAACGCGGCCGCCTCCCACACCTCGACGCCCAAGACGTGGGTCTCGATCGTCACGGTCATTTTGGGTGCGCTCCTGCTGGTCTATGTCGTGCGCCTCTTCCTCCGGCCGGCGGACAGCAACCAGACGGCACGCTTGACCGAGCGGATGAACAAGGTCGCATCAGCCCCGGCACTTGCGACCATCGCCGCTGGTGCGGCGCTCGCCAACCCCGGCATCTTCATGCTCGTAGCGGCCAAGAGCATCTCTCAACTTGATCCCAGCACCGCGCAATACCTGCTCGACTGGGCGCTGTTCGCGCTCGTGGCGCTGCTCCCGCTTGGAACCGCGTTGCTGATGCTGCTAATCGCGCCCGGATTCACCGAGCCGCGGCTGATCACCACCCGCGGATGGGTGGAACGACACGCCCGAACCATCGTTGCAGTCGTCCTCCTCGGGCTCGCCGCCTCGCTTCTGCGCGACGGCATCGCGGGCCTCACATAGAGCCGCGGACCTCACGACGCCTCCCGAGCCGGCGGCATCGGGGTACCCCGTCTGGGGATAAGCTGCTTCGTTGAGGCTCGGTCTCAGCGGTCAGGGCGCGTCCGACGTCGCGGGGACCGAGTCTGACTGCCAAGGGCGGCGTCAGCAGCGGTCGTTTGAGAACTGAAAACGATGAAGCACACAACAATCGATGCCCAGTTCGTAATCGACACATTCCTGCTCTTGCTCATCGGCGTTGGGCCAAAGATTGCGCTCGTGCCCTTTCTGGAGGTGACCGAGTCCATCAGGGGCGACGCCAAGCGGCCGATCGTGCGGAAGATGCTCGTAACGGCCGGCGTCGTGGCGGTCATCCTCGTCGCGCTGGGCGAGCTGCTGACGAGGCTGCTCCATTTCTCGACCGGATCACTGTCCTTCGCGGGAGGAATCATCCTGGTGATCATCGCGGTCACCATGGTTCTCGGATCGGGCGATCAACTGGAAAGTCAGGCGATCACAGGACGCGATCCGATGCGGATCGCGGTGTTCCCTCTGGCGATCCCCTACTTGCTGAACCCCGCGGGCATCGTGGCGCTGGTGACCTTGTCGGCCGAGGCTGACTCGTTAGGCGTCATCGGGGTCGTGCTCGGGTTGCTCGCGGTGGTGCTCGCGATCGACGTGCTCGTGTTTCGCTGGGCTGCCAAGGTCAGCGATCATCTAGATGAGAGCCGCATGCTCGTGACTGAAAAGATCTTCGGGTTTCTGCTGGCAGCCCTGGCAGTCCAGTTGATGCTCGACGGGCTACACAGTGCCGGCGTAATCCATCTGTCGGCACACTGAACCGCACTACGAGGAACTAGCGGGTTGGCCGGGGACAACGGTAATTCGCACGCATGTTCGTCAGCCTCTCACGACTCAAAGAGATCGAGCGTCTCGAGACGGACGAAGCCGGTGCGGCGATCTTCCTGGGATGATGGCGCTGTGTGTTCTTCACCGCTTGAAAAGTTCGATGTAGTCGTGATCGGGGCGGGACCGGCGGGGGTGGTCGCGGCCCTGCGCGCGGCGCGCCTCGGAGCGAAGATCGGTCTTGTCACTCGCGACGAGTTCGGAGGAATGGCCGCAAACGATGGGCCGGTCCCTGTTCGAACTCTGGCTCACGCCGCGCGCCTGATGCGGGAGGCGCGACAGCTTCCACGCTACGGAATAGACGCCGGGAGCCCGATGCTCGATTACAAGCGTCTGCTTCACCGTGTCCGCGAGGTCACAGACGACGCTCGCGCTAATTCCATGCTGCGCAAAGACCTCGCTGACGCGGGAGTCACAGTCCACGAGCAGGCTGGCAGCGCGAGGTTTGCCGAACCGCACGTAATTGTGAGCGAGCGTGGGCCGCAGATGCATGCGGACACGGTGATTATCTGTACCGGCGGCGTCTCGCGGCGGCTGCCGATCCCGGGGTTCGAACTGACGTGCACGCACAGCGACGCCTGGGAGCTAGGCGCGGTCCCGCGCTCGATGCTGGTGATCGGGGCAGGCGCCACCGGCGTGCAGGTGGCATCGATCTTTAACGCTTTTGGATCGAGCGTGGTGCTGTTCGAGGCGGCTCCCCGGATTCTCATGACCGAAGATCCAGATGTCGCGGCGGAGATGGCGGCCGCGCTCGAGGCGTCGGGAATCGAGGTGGTTGAGGATGCGGGCCGCATCGAGCGCTTCGAGGGCAGTGAAAACGGCGTGCGAATGGTCTACTTCGGTCAGGGGGCGATACAGCACCGCGAGGCCGAACTCGCGGTCGTCGCGGTCGGCTGGCAGGCGAATACCGCTGGCCTCGAGCTCGCTGTGGCGGGAGTAGAGACCGACAGCCGGGGGTTTGTGCGCGTGGACTCGCGGCTGCAGACCTCCGCCCCGCACGTCTTCGCAGCCGGCGACGTCACTGGTCGCTTGATGGTCGTGCACGAAGCGGTTCGCGAGGCGTTCCTTGCCGCAAGTTATGCCGTGACCGGGTCCGGTCCCGACACTCTTCCGCCGGAAGTCAGCCCGGTGGGCAGCTTCACAGACCCCGAGTACGCCTCGGTCGGGATCACCGAGGAGGCCGCCCGAAAGCGCTGGGATGTCGTCGTCGGAGTGCAGCGCTTTGACGCGCTGCCGCGGTCGATCATCGACGGCCGGACCAGCGGCTTTTGCAAGGTCGTTGTTGATCGTGACCGTCACGCGGTCCTGGGCTGTCATGTCGTGGGCGAGCGGGCGGTAGAACTCGCTCAGCTTGGGGCGGTAGCGATGGCCGCGGGAATGAGCGTCGAACAGCTCGCGACTGTGCCGTTCTCGGTCCCGACCTACGCCAACGCCCTCGCTCGAGCTGCAGTCCGGGCCGCGCAGCAGCTACCGGCACGCGCCGCGGGCCCGGCCGAAGATACACCCGCGGAGCGAGCAGATCTCACGTCCGTGGCTGGCTGATTGCCTGGTCTGGCCAGACAAGTCCACCGCCGAGTATCACCCGGCGCAGTCCGTGCGGCTGATCATCATCGGAGAGCACCATGCTTGCGCTCGCGAGTCGCGATGAGCGGGTGCGGCGCCGGAACGCTTTGTATGGCGCGAGCAGCAGCGGTCCGCAAGCGTCGGCCCGGCGGATGCGGAAGTGACCACGGGCGCCGAGCCCGGCTAGAACGCCGGGCTCGGCTTCGCTGCTGGCGGGAGCGGATCAGCCGGTGCGACCGTGCTGCGGGCGCTCAACCACCGAGAATGCGCGCCTTCTCAGCAGCGAACTCTTCGTCGGTCAGGATCCCTTGTGCTTTTAGGTCGGCTAGGTCTTTGAGCTGTGCCACCCGGTCCTGGCCGCCCGCGCTCGATACGGGCGCGCTGGGTGCTGGCTCCGGCTGCTGGTAGTACTGGGCGGGCTGCTGGTAGTACTGGGCGTCCTGCTCGGCCCAGCGGTTGTACTGACGGCGGCTGACGCGGTTGGACACCGACGTCGCGGTTCCGGCGACGACAGCGGTACGAGCGATTCCACGAATTAGTCCAGGCATGCGCTTCTCCTTTCAACTAGAGGCCGCCGCCTCGGCGGCCTCGAGGGCTTCCATGAGGTCCTGAGCGCTTATCCGTTGGCTTGCGATGAGTACGCCGCCATTCCGCCGAACGGCAGCGACAAACGGCGCCGCCCAGCGGTTCTCATAGACGATGATCACGGCCGCACTCCCGGGCTCGATTTCCGCTGCGACCAAAGCGACATCGTCGTCGCTGAGCAGTCCGGTAGAGGCTCCCGCAAAGGCGGTCAAGTCGCCCGCGCTGTCTGCGTCGAGATCGGCGAGATCAGCGCCCGAGAACGTCCCATCCTCGTTCTTGACCACAAACAGGGCGTCGAGCACCCGGATGATCCCGCGCTCGACCAAGTCGAGAACGTTGGGTACCGCTTCGCCCGTCTTCGGCGCCTCCGGCGGATAGCCAATCACGACGACGTCGATCGGACCAAGCTCTACTTCGTTCGCTTCCATATCGGTGCCTCCGGTGATTCGGCTAGCTCTTGAACTCGCGCTCATTCTCGCTGAACAGTTTCAGCTGCGCCCTCACGAACGCATCACCCGTTGCGGGTGAGGCTCTCTCACCGACATGGGGCCGTCAATGTCGTATCGGCACCGGTATGGACCGATTCCGTCGTCGCCGTTTCGATCGCGCCAGCCGATTGCGGAGCGGACGGGCGTGTCCGAGGATCTGGGCAGGCATGACTTCGATCTGGGCTGCCGGCCATGCGCTGTGGGGTGTGGTTCCGAGCGCGAGGCTATTCGCACTCGTGTGGCTGGGTGGCGGTCCTCTTCGAGGATGGGTATAGCTGGTGTCAGATGGGTACGGCATGGCCACCGATGTTTGATTCGAGTCGGCTGGTGAAGTAGGCGGGTCGATGCCGGAGCTGATTCTTGGACCGCTGTTGCGCTATGTGGGGCAGGTTGACGCGACGGTGTGGGTGGAGACGGACCGGCCGTGTGCGGTCGAGGTGTTAGGTCGTCGAGCCGACACCTTTCATGTCGCCGGTCACCATTACGCGCTCGTTGTGGTTGCTGGGCTTGAGCCTGGAGCAAGCTACGAGTACGGAGTCTTGCTCGATGGGGAGAGGCGCTGGCCCGATTCCTCGATGCCATTCCCCGCGAGCCGGATCTGCACTCTCGATCCTGATCGAGGTCTCACCGTGGCGTTCGGCTCCTGCCGCATAGCAGCTCCGCATCACGGGCCGTACGTGCTTGAACGGCGCGAACATCGGCGTGGCCGTGGTGTTGACGCGCTGCGGGCGCTCGCGTTACGTATGCGCGACCAGCCACCGGAGGACTGGCCGTCGCTGCTGTTGATGCTCGGCGATCAGGTGTATGCGGATGCCGCCTCGCCACAGACGCGGGCGTTCATCCGGTCGCGCCGCGCGACCGGATCGCCGCCTGGCGAGGAGGCGGCTGACTTCGAGGAGTACACCCACTTGTATCGCGAGGCGTGGAGCGATCCCCCGATCCGCTGGCTTTTGTCAACGGTTCCGACCGCGATGATCTTTGACGACCATGAGGTGATCGACGACTGGAACACGTCAGCGGCGTGGAGGCGCGAGATCCGCGCTCAGCCTTGGTGGGAGGATCGCGTTGTCGGCGCCCTGATGTCGTACTGGATCTACCAACACCTTGGCAATCTCTCACCCCATGAGTTAAGCCGAGATCGGTGGTATCAGCAGGTACACGGCGTCGAGGATGCCGGGCCGATGCTCAAGGAGGTAGCGATGACCGCAGACCGGACCACCGCCGGAAGCCGCTGGAGTTATCGCCGGCAGCTCGGCCGATCGCACCTGGTGGTGATCGACTCCCGCGCGGGTCGGCTGTTTGAGGGGGCTCGACGGGAGATGGTCGACGAGGAGGAGTGGCGATGGCTCGAGAGCGAGCTCCGAGGAGATGTCGATCACCTGCTCGTGGCAACCTCACTCCCGTTTCTTCTGCCGCCAGCGATCCATGATCTGGAGGCGTGGGACGAGGCGATCTGCGCGGGTGCCTGGGGTGCCCGAGCAGCAAGACTGGGGGAGGGCGTCCGGAGGGCGATCGACCTCGAACACTGGGCAGCGTTTAGCTCATCCTTTGACCGGCTAGCTCGCACACTACGCGACGTAGCGACCGGCCAGCGCGGAAGCGCACCCGCCTGCATCGTCGTCCTGTCCGGAGACGTCCACTACGCCTATCTCGCGCAGGCGTCGTTCCACGGCGCACTCGGTCAGAGCAAGACTTACCAGGCGGTCTGCTCCCCGTTTCGGCACCCCCTCGACGCGCCGCTGAAGCTCGCCAACCGCGTCGCCTTCAGCCGCGTCGTTGAGCGGCTCTGCGCGCTGCTCGCACGCTCCGCGAGACTGCCGCCGCCGCCGCTGTCGTGGAAGATCGAACGCGGTCCGTACTTCGCCAACGAGGTGGCCACACTCGAGTTGAGCGGCCGAAAGGCCCGGCTCCGGCTCGAACGGACACCCCAACGTCAGCCCCGGCTCGATTGCGTCGCGGAGGACGTCCTCACCTGAACCCGGGAGCCGAAAGGCAGACTTTTTACTCAGCTGGGTGGCCAAGGTACGGAAAAGGCGTGGCGAAGATCGCAGTTGCGCGCTTAAGGAGCAAGCGCAGTGGCGCACGGAAGCCAGGGCGCTCGCTTTCGTCGAGAACTCGACTATGAGCCGCGAGCTCGGTTTCCGACGAACTCGCGTGCGGGTGAGGAGCAGGGCGGAGGTGCCCGCCTCGGTTTTTGCATTGGTGCAGCACCCGCCGGGCCATTAGCCGGTCACCGGTGCATCGTGCGCGCGCGGCAGCTCTACGTCGGCGGAGTTCAGGATGTCGGCGCCCGCGGTGTGGGGTGGTGCGGCTCGTACAGCGCGAGCTCGCCGTCCCCAGGAATCGCGAACGCCGTCACCAGGCCCCACCGCTCGTCGCTAATCGGACGGGTGAACTCGACTCCCTTCCGCTTCAGCTCTTCGACCGTCGCTTCGATGTCGTCGCACATCAGATAGAGCTCATAGCGGCTGTCACCTTCGGCCGGATGGGCCGCGAGCTCGGCAGGGGGCAGAGCGAAGATCAGCCATCCTCCGCCGGCGTCGACCGAAGCGAAACCGAGCACGTCGCGAACGAATGCGCGCACACCCTCCGGATCAGGTGTGAAGTTGATCACGTGCGCGCCAGTGATCACGGAACAACCGTACCTCCACGGCGCGAGGCTGACAGCCGGCGCCAATCGCTCGCCGACGGACGGCGGGCTGCGTATCGTAGTGTGCGCGCGCTGCCGCATCGATCAACCGACGACCCCCGGGGAGAGCCTGATGACGAGTATCCAGCCTGAGCTGTGGGTGGATCGCGCCGGCGCAGCTGTCGCGTTCTACCAGGCGGCGTTCGGTGCGAGCGTCATGCACTTGGTCGGCGACGGGGATGACATCGTCGCCCAGCTGAGCATCGGCGACGCGGCGTTCTGGGTGAGCGCTGCGAGTTCGTCGATGAAGCGGCTCAGCCCGAACGCGATCGACGGAACGACGAGCCGGACACTGCTCGTCGTCGACAACCCCGACCAGATCATGGCGCGGGCGATGGCGGCCGGGGCCACCGAGGCGTCGGCCGTCAGCCACGAGCACGGCTGGCGTTTGGGGCGGATCATCGATCCATTCGGCCACGAGTGGGAAATCGGCAAACCGCTCGGCGCGCGGCCTCCAGTATGACTGGTCGATGCCCAGAAGCCGCTCCCCGCCTTTGGTATGTCGCGAGCATCTCGATGGCAGTAGCGAGCGACCCGCTCAGCGCGTGCAGGGAAGTCGTCTCGCCGAGAGTAAGAGCCCGGCAAAGCCGGCTTGGTCGCAAGCGATTCGCTGAGCAGCGCGAGCAGCACTGCCATATCCGCTCGCCGCTGCCTTGACGAGAGATCGCATCCGTCGCGGCCGCCTTCGGGCCTCGGCGCATCGCGGTGATGCGGGGTAACGTGCCGTGCCGTGACAGCACCCGCCTATCTGATCGGGGTGCTGCTGACGTGCGTGGTCGCCTGCTCGGTGTTGGTGGTGGCCTTGGTGGTGCGGCGCTGGTTACTCCCTGACTGGGCGGGACCGCCGGCGTGGGTCGCCGAAGCGGTCATCGCAGTCGCGGTGCTGTTGCTGTTGGGCGAGCTGCTGGGAACCTTGGGTTGGTTCAGGCGCTGGCCGCTTGTCGGTGGGTGCGCGGGGGTGGCGCTCGTCGCGTTGCTCGCCGATCGCGCGGCCACGAGACATGGTCGGCGCGGGCCCGCCGCCGCGGCAGCGGCTGCGACAGGCGACACTAGCGTCGGCGCCAGCAGGAGTGCGCATGCTTATCCCGGCGCGGGCGCGGTCGCGGGGATCGTCTTGCTCGGGTTCCTGCTGCTTCTTCCCTGGACCTACACGACGCTGAACGCGATCCACCACGGGATCCGCGAGTACGACTCGCTCTCCTACCATCTTCCATTCGCGGCCCGTTTTGCGCAGACGGGCTCGACCACCGCCATTCCGTACATGGGTAACCCGCCCGTGTCGTTTTACCCGCTGAACAGCGAGCTGATCCACGCGGTCGGGATGCTGCTGTTCCGGCGCGATGTTCTCTCGCTGGTGATCAACTTCGGTTGGCTCGCGCTGGCCCTGGTTGCCGGCTGGTGCATCGGGCGTCCCAGGGGCGTTGCGCTGGGCACGATGGCGGCGACCGCCCTGGTGCTCTCGGCCAGGGTGACGGCCTTCAGCCAGGGAGGGACCGCCAAGAACGACGTGATGGGGCTGTCCCTGCTACTGGCCGCGGTCGCCTTGCTCAGCCAGCGGAAGCGTTTCCGCGGTGAGATCTTGCTCGTGGCGCTGGCGGGCGGTTTGGCCGTGGGAACGCGGCTTGACCTGTGGCCGGCGGTGGTTGCGTTGGCCTTGATCGTGACCGTCGCGATGCTGCGCGAAAGCCGCCTGGCCACCTCGGGCCAGTGGGTGGTAGGGATCATCGTCGGAGGCGGGTACTGGTATGCCCGCAACCTGGCGCAGGCCGGCAACCCGGTGCCGTGGGTGGGAGGAAGCATCGCGGGGGTCCTGACCCTCCCCTCGACCACCCCTCCGGTGGACTGCGGGACCACTACAGTCGCGCACTACCTCCCGCACCCGGCCTTCCTCGCCGCGCACATTCTCCCCCAACTCGATCCCTTTCTCGGGCGGCTGTGGTGGATCGTGGTCGGCTTGGCGGCACTGGGCACCGTGGCCGGGCTGCTATCTCGCTCGGCGCCGCAGGAACGAGCGCTGGCACTCCTTGCCCTGGTGACGTTTGCGGCCTATCTGCTGACTCCGGCGTCGGCCGGGGGCACAAACGCCTCCTGCTTTGGCTACAACACTCGCTTCCTGGTCCCGGCGCTGATGCTGGGCATGGTTCTGGTGCCCCTGTGGCTCGCTCGCCGGCGTGTGTATCCGGCCGTCGCGGTGCTCGGGTCGGCGCTCTTGATCGCCATCGATGCGCATATCCCGCTAACTTTGGCTCCCTTGCTGGCGAGCGCGTTGGTGGCGCTCTGCTTGGGGGCACTTTTTTCTCTTGGCCGCCGACGTCTATCGCCCACGGCGCTCGCGTCGCTCACGATCTTGCTTGGCGTGATCGCGATCGCGGGCGGCTGGGAGGTGCAGCGGGTCTACTTGCGCGGTCGCTACGCACAGCCACGCCTCCAGCAACCGGTGGACGGCGCGGCGCTGGTTCTGCGCCATGTGAGCGGCGCCCGGATCGCCGTCAGCGGCTTCTTTGAGACCTACCCGCTCGACGGGGTGGCGATCTCCAACCAGGTCAGCGTTCCCGCCCGGCGGATCGCTGCCAGGTTCAGGCCCGATACAAGCTGCCGGACGTGGCTTGCGGCGCTCTCCCGGGGGCACTACCAGTACGCGGTGACCGCCGAGCAGGGCTCGGGGCTGCCGCCTGCGGCCGCGTGGACACGGCGCTTCCCCGGCGCGCTTTTACTGGGGGCCGCCACGACGACGCGGGCCAGCAAGCCGTGGCGCTGGGAGGTATTCGCGCTGCCGCGTCGCTCGTCCATTGGCCCGGCGGCCGCCTGCCCCTGAGGCAGTCGACCTCGCACTCACTCGCGCAACACCACCCCCAATGCCCCCTCGCCGCTATTCGGCCGGCCCTATACCAACCTGCAGGCATCGCTGGACTATGGTGGTCGGCCAGATAAAACACACCCGCAGCGTCGACCACTTCCGAAGACGAGGTCGATCCGCGATGCGCTCGGAGTGGTTCCGGTGGCGAATGCGGGTCTTCCAGGGCTGCGGGGATCGTCTATGAGTCGCTGGCAGTGCTGACTATTCGGGGTTATGCCGCGCTCATTGTTGTGCGCGTCGCTTCGACGATGATCCGTGTGAAGTTGGCGGGGGCGTCGAACGCGGCGGCGTGGCCGGCGTCTTCGATCTCGCTCACCCCATAGACGTCGGGATCGCTCGGGCGAGAGCGCGCGTCAAACGGGCCATAGTCTCGGCGCTTCGCGCGCCGTAGCTGCACACGACCGGCGTTTTGATGGTCGCGAGGTCCTTCGCCACCGGGTAGCCGTCGATCGCGATGCGGATGTCAGCGAGAGCTGCCTTCGCATTCTCGCTGACGGTTTGCCGCCACTCTTTGGGGAACGCGTCCCAGGCGCTGCCGCCGTCACGGTAGGTATAGGCAAAGCGGAGGAACCTAGCCGCCGCGTCGGGGTGCCGGCCTCGCGCCGCCAGCCAGCCCATGCTCGTAGCGCCGCGATTTGCGACACGGTCGGAGGTTGGCGGGTCACCCGCCACGGTGACTCGTGGGCGAGGACGGCACGGACGAGGTCTGGTCGCCGGAGCGTGAGATCGATCGCAATCGTCGCCCCGATGCTCGTCCCCACGGCAACGACCGGCGGCGTCTGCAGCGCGTCAAGAAGAGCGGCCGCGTCCGCTGTGTGCGTGGCGATCGAGCGGACGGGCTCGCCGCCGGACCGAACATACCCTCGCCGGTCGTAGCTGATCACCCGCCCGAACCGCGCAAGATCGTCGCCGACGCCGCCAACGTCGACGCCGTCGCGCCGGCCGGGTGGATCAGCAGGATCGGGACCCCTTCGCCCCGCTCCTCGTAGTAGAGATCGTTTCCCGGGAACTGCATCGCTGTGATCGGCTCAGCAACCTCTATGCGGTGGCCTTGACGTAGCGCCACTCGACCTCGAGCCGGTACCCGCCGGATGCCGTGCGGTACGGCGCGTACGCGCTCAGGATTGCTTCCGTGACGGCCTCCTCTCCGACGGCCCTCTCGGCGAGCACAGCGAGCAGGGTCGAGCGCTGACCGCGGAGCATCGTCGCCTCGTCGGGAAACTCGAACTGGCCCCGCAGGTATCCCGCGTCGGTCGGTGTCAGGCCGCTGCGCTCAACCAGCGCGTCGAGCACGCCCGGCCCCGACAGCGCCATCGGGCCCGGCGCGCCGGGCGACTTCGGCGGCAGGAAGCGCGCGCCAAGGCATGGAACTTGGCGGTCAGCTCGACGTGGTCCTCGCGGCCGAAGACGACGACGAACACGGTCGCCCCCGGCTTTGCCACCCGCCGCGCCTCGGTCAGTGCGGCCAGCGGCTCTGAGCGGAACTGGAGACAGTTGAACAGCGTTACGACGTCAAACGAGTCCTTGTCGTATAGGAGGTGCTGCATGTCGCCAGCATCGAAGCGCGCGGCCGGCACGCGCTCGCGGGCTACCTCGAGCATCGACGGCGAGGCGTCAAGCCCGGTGACTGTCGCACCTGCCTCCCCGGCAAGTCGACAGAAGCCGCCGGGACCGCAGCCAACATCGAGCAGCGCGTTGCCGGCACGGATCCCAATGCGTCGCAGGCCCTCCAAGTAGTCGGGCCGGTCCACTCCCTCCTCGCGCTCGGCGTAGTCGCGAGCTCGCCAAATCTCTTCCTGGCTGGAAGCCGCGCCGCGCCGCTGACCGATCGCCGTCATCGGATACCTCCTTCGTCATGCCTGTGTCGCGCAGCTTGCAGGCACGGCGCGCGTTGCGCTTCGCACGGTTAGGCCATCTGCCCAGATGGCCTGTTTTGGCTATAGCAGACCCTGGTGAGTGGCGTGCGCCACCGCGACGGTACGGGAGCTCTCGCCCAGCCTGACGAGGATGTTGGAGACGTGGCGGTGGACCGTGTGGGGGCTGAGCGCGAGCCGCTGGGCGATCTCGCGATCGCTCAGCCCCTTGGCGACCAAGCTGAGGACCTCCAGCTCGCGCGCGCTCAGCTCGCCTGACTGCCCCGTCGCGCGCGCCAGAACAGTGCGCGCGGCTCCCAGTCGCTGCAACGTGTGAGCTGCCTGGCGCTCCTCGCGCCGGGCAGCCTTGTCTTGCGCGAGGCTCCGCAGCACGCGGGCCAGGTCAAGCCGCGCGTGCGCCGCCTCGCAGGGCATGCCGCAGCGCTCGTAGTGATCGGCGGCATCCTCGAGCAGGGCGCGCGCCGACTCGGGCTGACCGCTCTGCGCCTCCACGACGCCCGACGCGACCGCCAGCGCCGCACGCAACGGCTCGCTATGCACCGCCTCGGCCACTCCCGCCAGCTCGGCCACGGCGGCCCGAGCGCCGGCGATATCGCCGAGGGCCGCCCGCGAGCCCGCCAGCAGCTCAAACCCATGCGCGCGCTGCGTGCGATCGGACTCGGGCACCTGGCGCAGAAAACGCTCAGCCCAACCGACCGCGCCCCCGGATCGTCGCGGTCCAGCGCCAGCGCGGCGTGCCCGAGCTGCGCCCGCGGATGAAACGCCACCCGATCGAACAACGCGGTGGCTTCATCCAATCGCCCTTGCAGGCGCCGCAGTTCCCCCAAGCGCGCGACCGCCTCCGCCTGGAGGACAGGACGCTCGGCGAACAGCTCGGTGGCCGTCACCAGCTCAGCCTCGGCATTGCGCCACTCGCCCCGCTCGGTCAACACAGTCGCGTAATGCGTCCGGCACACCGCGGTCACGGAGCTGAGCCCGTTACGCTCGCAGTACTCCTTCATCCGCGTGCACCACTGGCCTGCGCGGTCGAAGTCCCGCACCCGCTCGCAGGCGTAGATCATGAAACAGCAAGTCAGCCCGATCAGATCCAGCTGGCGCATCTCGCCCCCAAGGGCGGCCGCGGTCGCCTCATCGAGCTGGCCCATCCCCCGGGTCAGCTCACCCGAGGCCACCAGCGAGGCCCCCTCGATCGCCAGCGCAAGCATCTACAGGTCGAGAAGCCCGAACCTCCGCGCCAGCTCGCGCCCCGACGCCGCGTGCGCCTGCGCCGCGGCGGGATCGTTATACCGCAGGAACGCGAACAGGCCTTCCTGCACCGCCAGCAGCGCATGCTCCGGACACTCCTCCAGGTCCGACAGCAACCGGCGCATTCGCTCGATCCAGCCGTTGTAGACCGCCTGCTCGCCGCGTTGTCCAGCCTGCCGCGCCAGCGCACACGCCAGGCGCGCGGCGCCAGGCGCGTCGCCTCGCTCGCGGCACAGCCGGTAGGCGCGCTCCCATGCCTGCACAGACGCATCAAGATCGTCGAGCAGGAAACACGCCCGCCCCAGGCCCTCAAGCGCCTCCCGAGACTCGCCCGCGGCAAGCGCCGCCTCGAACTCGGCCCGCGCCCGCGCCCAATCCCCCCGGTCCAGCGCAGCCCCACCCGCCGCCAGGCGATTCACTGACGCCGTGGCCATCCGCAGAGCATAGATGCGACCGCACCGGCCGGCCGGCACCGATCAGAGAGCTGCCGCTCCGTCGCCGAGAAGGCGGACACGGTCAGCACCAGCTGGCGTTGTTATCACATGCCGGGGCCGGAGATCGGCGGATCCTTCTACGCTCCCCCGCGGCCGCTACATGCCCCGAAGCAGAAGCGCTGCGTGGCTCCGCTTCTGCTTCTGGAAACGGCAAACCTGAGAGAAGTTCGACCTCGAGGTGACGGCGCAGGACGGGCAGCTCGTGGTGCGTGGATGGAGAAGTGTGTTGTGGTTGGCGGCGTGCCACCCATCGACGCCCTCTTTCGTCACAGCTCACGCCCGGCGATGGCGGGCATGACGACCGGCTGACCGAGCTTGGCTTTTAGGTGTATCAGCGTTAAGGCCGTTGGAGCGCGGCGGCGATTTCGGTGCACCAGTCTCCGATTGCTGTGTCGTAGTCCGCATCAAACGCATCGAGCCAGCTTTCACCCGCGCTGCTCAGGGCGGTGAGGTCATACGTCACGCGCACCCGTGCGGAGTGTCCGCCCGATCCAACAAGGTCGACCGCGACAGTTCCAGCCGTCATCCCCGGCGTAACCCGCGCGTAGCGGACGCTTTCAGGGCCATGGTCGACCATGACCCATGTCGTCTGATGGCCTCCGTGGTCCGTCGTGAAGACCACTCCCCGGCCCTCGCGGCGGTCAGCCTGCGGATATTGAGGGTCCCAACCATCGGCCCAGCGGCGCTCCCCCTCGGGCGTGAAGAGCTCCATGGCCTGCTCGGGCGGAAGCTCGACGGTGATCTCCGTAGCGCGAAGCACAGTTCTACTCATGCGCAGAATCATGCTGCAAATCAGCTACCAGGGCCTGAACGCCAGGGCTCGCGCACCGGGCCCGCCCCTCGCGCCGACGGAGCGCTTGTCCATCGGATTCCGCATGTCGGCGGAGACTGCCTCAGTCGCCGCCGGAGAACTGCGATCTCCGCTTGCTCGCTGCCAGCAAGCACTACGTGATGGCGAATTTGCGTTTGGTCGCCAACCCGATCGCCGACTCCGACTCGGTCGGACCCGATCGCCGACTCCGACTCGGTCGGACTGCGAAAGGGATCATCCCGGCGCGAAGCGCAGCAGGGTCGCGACCGGCTGCGCCATCACCGCCGTGCGCACGATCCGGTCTGTCTCGCGCGTTGCTGGTCTGGCGTTGTCACCTCGGGATCGATGCTCCGCTTGCGGTAGCGAGCGGAATTGGCTATCGGCCGCCTTGGCCCGTCGGTGCGCGGGGCCGCACCGGCTCGACCGCCGACCGGCTCCGGCTGACGCCGCCTAGGCTCGGCCGGTTGTGATCGCGCCGGCGGGCTCGCGCCTGGTCGGCATCCGAGAGTGGGGCGCCGCCGCGAGGTGGGCCCGGCGGAGGCGGTGGCGGACCGGAACCGGGCCCACCGCCACCGTCGCCATCGGACGAGCGTTGGAAGGGGGCGAACGTGTGGTAGCAAAACACGGGCACCACGGCCAGCGCGGCGAGCAATAGCGCCAGCCAGAGAGGTCCAAACGCCCGCCCGGGCAGCGCGCTGAACTCGATCGCGAATCCCAGTCCGAGCGCCAGGGCCAAGGCCAAAAGGCTCGCGCAGCTGAGTCGGATGTAGAACCGCGAGCGCCTCGTGCTCCCCAGCGCCGAGCACGCCATCACACCGAACCCGAGGAACATCAGTACGGTGCCAACCGGCCACGAGACCGCCGTCGCCATTGCACCCAGAGGCTACCAGGGCGAGTCAGACCCCAAGCAAGCACATGGCCGCAGTTGGCTTAGGCATCGCCCGGCCGAGACGACTGCGTATCTCTCCGGGTCCGCGGCTAGTACGTTGGCGACCAAGCGCAACCCGGCTCCCTCGGGATGACCGCCGCCGTGACCGCAGCGCTCATTCCTGCCGACGGCCTGCCCTCCTTCTGGCGAATCTCGGGACTCCGAGTGGGCCCGGCCGAAGACCTGCTCTCTAAATCACTCGGTACTTCCGCTGCGCGATGCGGCGTGGCGCGCACGTTTCGGTCCGCGCCACGCCGTTTCCGTCGCTGTTAGTAGCTGACGGCGTCTGCTTCCTCGACGACGATCGGGGGGGCGGGTAGTTTCGGCCCCAAGCGCTCCAGCACGCGGCTGTTCAGCAGTTGCTCACGGAAGGACGTCGCTTGCTGGGCGGAGGCGAACTCGACCTGGATGATCACCTCGTTCAGGTTCTCGACGCCGCGGTAGAGGCGATGGCCTTTCGCTGCTTGTATGCGGCCGACGGGGTCGGCGTCAAAGTCTCGCTTCCAGTTGTCGAAGTCGGACACTTCGCCGCGGAGCATTAGATAGGACATGGATGACCTCCTGGTGGTGGGGTTGTGTTGGTGTGGGTCAGACGCGTTGGATTGCGACGAGCCATGCCGCCGCAGCGTTTTCGTTCTCTTCAAAACCGCGTCCCGCGACCGTCTCGAAGCGGGTAGCGTGGATGCTGTGCACCGTCCAGCCAGCCTGGAAGAGCCGGGCGATCCGCGCTTTGGTCAGCTTGCGAGGACCGGGGTGGGTTGCGCGCTCCGAGAAGCACATCAGCCAGTAACGGCCCGCGGGGCGCAGCGCCGCGTGGATGCCGCGGATCAATTGCTCGATCTCCCGGTCGGAGAGGACGTGCAGGAGCCCGCTATCGGTAATGGTGTCGAACGTCTCGCCGAGCTCGTTGAGTCGCAGCGCGTCGCCGACGATGAACCGGGCTTGCACCCCGCGGCGGCGGGCTTTGGTGCGCGCTCGGTCGATTGCGACGATGGAGGCGTCGAGGCCGGTGACGTCGAGGTCGTGGCTCGCGAAGTGCAGCGCGTTCTCGCCGGTGCCGCAGCCGAGATCGAGCACGCGGCCGGTTATCAGTCCAGCATCAAGCAGCCGCGCGAACGCGGGCTGTGCCCCATCGATGTCCCACGGCGGCCTGGCGCGATAGGCCTCGTCGAATCGTGAGATCGCGATCGAGCGTTCGGCGTGCGCGCCGTCGAACGTGGGCGAGTCGAACTCGGTCAGCCCATCGGCGGCGCTGCGGGTCTCGGGGCTGGTGCTGTGGGTCGCGGAGGAGTGTGCGCTTAGCTGGGTCATCAGATCGCTCCTGAGGTTGGGCAGATGACGTTGCGGATCGTGCTCCGCAGCGCTGAGAGCGCGCTGAAGATCGGCTGAGCGGTGGGCTATGCGCTTGCTCAGGGGTACGCTTCTCGGCGGGAGCGAACAAACGTGGCTGAGATCGAGTTTCGCCTCCTCGGGCAGCTTGAGGTGTGGCGTAGCGGAGAGCAACTCGCCGTCGGCGGGCCTAAGCCGCGCGCGCTCCTCGCAGTGCTGCTGCTGCACGCGGGCGAGGCGGTTGGCAGTGATCGGTTGGTCGAAGCGTTGTGGGGTGAGCACCCGCCCGCGAACTCCTTGAATGCCCTGCAGGCGCACGTGGCGGTGCTGCGTCGCGCGCTTCATGCAAGCTCTGCACCGAGGGATCGCAACGCGCTGCTCGTAACCCGCGCTCCCGGCTATATGCTGCGGGTCGCTCCCGACGAGCTCGACGTCGCGCGCTTCGAGCGCCTGGTCGCAGATGGACGTGAGCTCCTGGCGGACGACCCTGTCACAGCCGCCGGCTTGCTTCGAGAGGCGCTGAGTTTGTGGCGCGGCCCGGCGCTGGCCGATTTCGTCTACGAGCAGTTCGCGTGTGGTGAAGCAGCGCGCTTGGAGGAGCTGCGCCTGACGGCCCTGGAGTGGCGGTTCGATGCGGACCTGGCGTTGGGGCGCCACGCTGAGGCGGTGCCCGAGCTCGAGGCGCTCGTGGCCGAGCACCCGCTGCGCGAGGGGCTCGCAGGCCAGTTGATGGTTGCGCTGTACCGGACAGGGCGCCAGGCCGACGCGTCACGTGTCTACCACGCGACCCGCGTGCGCCTAGTCGAAGAGCTGGGGATGGAGCCTGGACCCCCGCTACGGGAGCTCCACGACCGTGTGCTGGACCAGGACCCCGCCTTGGGCTTGGGGGCGCCAGCCCCCGACCTCGCGTCACCGCACCGCGGTGGCGAGCGAGCTTCACCGACGGGTCACAACCTGCCCGCCGAACTGACCTCGTTCATCGGGCGGGAGCGCGAGCTGGGGGAGATCTCAGCGGCGCTTCGCGAGAGCCGACTGCTGACGCTCACTGGCGCGGGCGGCTCCGGCAAGACCCGTCTTGCGTTGCGGGTTGCCCGTCAGGTGATCGATGAATTCCCGGACGGTGCGTGGCTGATCGAGCTTGCGTCGCTTGCCGATCCAAACCTCGTCGCGAAGACAATCGCGACCGCGCTCGGAGTGCGTGAGGATTCCGGTCCGGTACTCGACGCGCTCACACATCGGCTCCGAAAAGCACGGCTGCTGGTGGTGCTCGACAACTGCGAGCACTTGGTCGACGCCTGCGCCCTAGCGACCCACTGCGTGTTAACCGCGTGCGAGGGAGTCCGATTCCTCGCGACAAGCCGCGAACCGCTTCGTGTGGCCGGCGAGGCTACTTGGCCCGTGCCCGGACTGGAGCTGCCGACCACCGCGGCGCCGGCGGAGGAGCTCGGTGGTTACGCAGCCGTTCGCCTCTTCGAGCAGCGCGCACGCGCCATCCAACCGGGGTTCGTGCTCGGCGCCGGTAATGCCGAGACGTTGACGCAGCTCTGCCAGCGCTTGGACGGGATGCCGCTTGCGATCGAACTCGCCGCGGCGCGAGTCCGGGTCCTCTCGCCCCAAGAGATTCTGCTGCGACTGGATCACCGCTTCGCGCTGCTCACCGAAGGCACGCGCGGGGCGGTCGCGCGCCAACAGACTCTGCGCGCGACGGTGGACTGGAGCCACGATCTCCTAACCCTGCCTGAGCGCGCGCTGTTCCGGCGGCTGTCGGTGTTCGCGGGCGGATGGAGAGCAACACACGCCGAGCGCGTGTGCGCGGACGAGCAGCTATCCGCTGCAACGATCTTCGAGCTCCTTTGCCAGCTGGTCGCGAAGTCGCTCGTCACCAGCGAACCCACTGCTGGCGGAACGAGCCGCTACCGCTTGCTGGAGACCCTGCGCGAGTACGCGCACGAGCAGCTGACCGGCGCCGGCGAGCTGGACGCAGTCCGCCGGCGGCACTTTATCTACTTCCTCCGGCTCGCCGAGAGCGCGCGCGCAGAGCAGCTATCCACTGGTTCTGACGCCGGCCTGGCAATGCTCGCGAGCGAGCAGGACAACCTCCGGGCCGCGCTCACGTTCGCGCGTGCCGCCGACAAGCGCGGGCTGCTGAGGCTTGCAACCGCGATGGAACCTTTTTGGCTGGCGGGCAATGTCGGTGAAGGACGCCGATGGTTGGGCGAAGCAATCGCGCTTGACCCCGAGTGGACAGTTGACCACGCCCGGGCACTGCTCACAGCGGGGACGCTGGCCAGCATCCAGCAGGCCCATGACAAGGCGCGCAAGTTCGTGACCGAAGCTCTTGTGCTCTCGGCAAGCGTCAACGACGAGGTTGGCGAGGCGTGGTCGCACTTGACGCTCGGAATGATCGAGTGGATCGCTGACAACCCTTCCGAGGCAACTGGTCATTTGAGGCGCAGCCTCGCGATGCACAAAAAGCTCGATCACCAGCTCGGCGCATCCCGCTCCCGCATCCTCCTTGCGGCAAGCATGATCCTCACTCCCCGCACCCTCGAGCGCGGCCGCATAGAACTGAAGGTGGCCGCACAAATAGCGCACGACCTCGAAGACCGCTGGGGTGAAGGCTTGGCGATGATGATCCTCGGACTCGCCGATCTCGATGCCGGCCAGCCCGACATTGCGGCCGACCACCTCCGCCGCGCGCTGCTGAGCGAGGCGATCGGCCCGATTCGGGGCGGCGCGCTCGAAGGGTTCGCCCAGCTGGCCGGTGACGACGACCCGCCGCGAGCGCTGCGCCTCCTCGGCGCCGCCACTCGTCTGCGCGAACGACAGACCGGCCGACCACCGGAGTTCCTCAAGCGCCGAGCGGCCGCCATCCGCGCCCGCGCCGAGGAGCAGCTCGAACTACCGGACGCCGAGCAAGCGTGGAACGAGGGCTATCAAATGACAACCCCGCATGCAATCGCGCACGCCCTCGACAATCGCCAGGCAAACGAAGCTTTGCAACCGCACCAGAGCGCCACGGCGAGTGCGAACTGAACGAGGTCGAGAGGGACGCTTCCGGGAACCGCGCCAATCAGAGTATTGCGGCCGACCGACCTCGAGACTTTTAGTCGGCAAGAAATGCGGTCCACAAGCAAGTCGCTCGTGGCGTGGGCGAGGACACGAGCGACGGCTGCTCGTCGGCGAACGCCTCCATCGCGGGGCGGATGCAGCTTCGGGTCGTTGATGCGGACACCTCCTTTCGCGCCGCGACGCGAACCTCGCTTCACTGAACGATCCACCCGCATCGCGCGCACCGCATATCTGTGTCGTCGGGCTGGCAGGGCCGACTTGAAGCTCGCTCGGGTGCCGGGTTACAGCTCGATCGTCGTGCCAACGGTGCTGATCGCGAACGCATCCGGGAACTGGCCGGCGATCCTGTGGACCGCTCGCCAGCCGGTGCAGTGCGCGGGGACCAGCAGCTCCGGCGACAACTCTGCGAGCGCGTCGATGCTCGGCTCGATGATCGGCTCGAACATCGGGCCACTGAGATGGAACCCGCCGATGATCGCCGCGACCCGATCCTCCCCGGTCAGCCTTTGCGCGTACCGGACGGTGTTGACGATGCCAGCATGCCCGCAGCCGCTCAGGACCAGCAGGCCGCGGTCGCGCACGCGCAACACGAGCGCTTGGTCGTCGAGGATCAACGGGTCGGGCTGCCAGTGGTCGCCGTGCAGTGCTTCGTGTCCTTTGAAGCCCGTCTCGAACTCCGTCCTGCGGTCAACCTCACCGGTGACCAGTGCCGCACCGTCGAGCAAGAACGAAGGTTGGCGCTCCTCGATGATCTGAAACCCAACACCCTCGAGCGCCAGTCGGCTGGTGGCAGGCAGCTCGCACGGATCAAGACCTGGGAAGCTGATCCGCCGCCGGCTCCAAAACTCGGGGTGGATGATCACCGGCAGGTTGGTACGGCCAAGCGCCCGCACGAGCCCCTCCATCCCGGTGATGTGATCCCAATGCCCATGGCTGAGCACGATCACTTCGATGTCGCTCGGTGACACACCGAGCCGACGCATGTTCTCGACCATTCCGTTTGCCGAGACGCCGGTATCAAACAGCAACGTCCGCTCGTGACCGTCGCGCTCGATCCGGACCAACGCCGAGAAGCCCGGCTCGGCGATCAGCGAGTCGGGCACACCACCGTCCGGCACGGTGGCCGCGGCGGCCCGCGGGAGCGCCCCGTTGAGCGCCCTCGGCCAGTTCAGGCGCCAGATCGCGTCGCGATCAACCAGCAGCGGATCGACGAGGTTGTCAACCAGCACCGTCACCCGAACCCGGTCCACCGGCTGCAGCCCAATCACGTACTCAACGTACCAGCGCAAACCCCGGAAGCACATGCTTCAGCTGGACCACCGGACCCGCATCGACCAAAACAAGAGCATCTCGCCCGGCGGGTCGAGCGAACTGCATCGCTCGGTTCGAGGGGCGTGTCACATTGGTGCTGAGCGTCGCGCTTGGCGCGAGCTTGGCGGCAAGGCGATCCAATCGTGTGGCGCCGGATCCTCGGGGAAAGGTTCCCGGCGCGTAACGCGTCACGTAGGCCATGGGGCGACACTTTCTCGTCTTTGTTGGTGCTGCCGCGGTCTTGATCGTCGTGCCCGGCCCCGACATGGCACTGGTCACCAAGAATGCGGTGCTTTACGGGCGCCGAGCCGCTCTTGGGACTTCTCTGGGGGTGGTCGGCGGTCTTTCCCTCTGGACGGTTGCGTCCGCGTTGGGCGTGGCATCACTCGTGCGGGCCTCGGCGACGGCGTTCACGACGTTGAAGCTCCTAGGTGCGGCTTATCTGATTTGGCTAGGGCTGCAGGCGCTGTGGGCGGCCTCCCACCGTGAGGTACGTGAACGACCTGAGGAAGGGCGAGCAAAGCGTGTGGATGCACGCGATGGTCTGCGTCAGGGGCTCGTTAGCAATCTCGCGAACCCGAAGATCGCCGCGTTCTTCACGAGCTTATTGCCGCAGTTCATAGGCTCCGGCCGATCGGTGCTGCTGCCGTTCCTCTTGTTGGGGGGAGTATTCGTAGCCATGACCCTCGTGTGGCTAAGTGCCTACGCGCTGGTCGCTGCGAGGGCCTCGACGCTTCTCCAGCGCCCGAGGGTGAAGAGGGCACTTGATCGGCTAACCGGCGTCATCCTCATTGGCTTCGGACTGAGGCTGGCCACCGAGCATCGGTAGTAATGGCGGACCGCGGCCAGTTCCCGCATCCCGGCGCCGAGCATATGTCACCGGCGCCGCTCAAGCTGGGCATCCGAGCTCTTCGTCGATCTCGAGCCGGTCGCCAGCGAGGAATCTTCGCTTAAACGTGAAGGCGTAAGGCGTCGGGCCGTGCTCTTGCAGATGGGCAAGCCGCTCCTCGGCCCCGGTAACCGTGGGAAGGTGGCCAACGGGAACCCCACCACAGCGCCAGGTGCACCCCCGATTCGGTCAAACCACTCCCATCGCCGACGCGTGATGTCGATATGAGCACTGCTGGGCGATTGCTCTTGCGTCCGGCATAAGAGGAAGATCATCTCGTGCAGGGCGGTCATCCTCACCGCTCGCTGCTGCTCTGATTGGCTTCACTGACCGTCCGGTGCACCGCAGCCGCGTGCGCGTCTGCGGCGTTCGGTCCGGTTCGCGCGCACGTAGCAAGGCATGGTTCGATGCCAGTGCGGGCTCTGGTAGCTGATGGCGCAAGACGACCGCCCGGTACCGCTAGTGAGCGGCGAAGTCGCTCGCGGCGAGGCGCCTCTCGCCTCCTGGATGCGAGATACGCTCCTCGATTACCAGAACGCTCCACGCTTATGACCCAGCCCGTTCTCGACGCCCCCGCTTTCGGCTCCACCGACGCATTTACGCTTGGAGTCGAGCAAGAGCTGTTTTTGGTGGACGCCGTCGGCCGGCAGCGGAACGCCGGGGGGCACGTGCTCGAGGCCCTGCCCGAGCTCGCACGCGGGCAGGTTTCGGCCGAGGTTCACGCCTGCCAGGTCGAATTGATCTCGGGCGTGTGCCGGTCCGCGGAGGAGGCGATCGCTGACCTCCGCGCGCTGCGCGACGCAGTACTCGGTGTCGGAGTGGGGCTGTTGGGGACCGGGATTCACCCAACCGCGCGCGAGGGCGAGGCCGAAATAACTGACAAGGAGCGCTACAACTTCATCTCGGCTCTGCTCGGCGACGCGCTCGTTGACCCGGTGGGCGCGCTGCACGTCCACGTTGGCATGCCGGATGCCGAAACGGCGATCCGGGCGTTTAATGGGCTGCGCCCCCACCTACCGCTGCTGGAGGCGCTCGCGGCGAATTCCCCCTTCCGTCACGGACGCGACACCGGACTGGCCTCGGCTCGCGAAATCACCCTGCGCGCGTGGCCCCGCTCCGGCACGCCGCGGGCGTTCGGCGATTGGGCCGACTTTCGCTCGATGGCGGAGGGGCTGACGCGCGTTGCCGAGGTGCCCGACTACACGTTTCACTGGTGGAAGCTCCGTCCGCACCCACAACTCGGCACGGTGGAGCTCCGGGCGCTAGACGCGCAGGCCTCCCTGGCTCACACCGAGGCGCTGGCGAAGCTGGCGCATGCCCTGGCACGCTACGCAGCTGTCTCTCCGCCGGACTGGAGCCCGGCGCCCGAGATTCTCGAGGAGGCGTCCTTCCGCGCCTGTCGCGAAGGGCTCGACGCGCGGCTGCCCGACCGGGAGGCCGCCCTGCGTCCCGCCCGCGATCTGCTCGACGATTTGCTCGACCGCGTTCAACCCGACGAGGATCCGTGCCTGCGGGCGCTGTTGGTCGAGGGCGGCGGCGCGGGGGTACAGCGGGCGAGCGCGAGCCAGGACGGCAACTTGGACGAGGTCCTCGCCGAGCTCAGGCGCCGCGCGCAGACCTAGAGCGGTGTGTGCTCACGCTCCGCCTGTTCGACCCTCCAGGCCGTGCGCAAGGAGTGCGGCTACTCGCCGAATCCGAACTGCCACGCCATTGTCCAGCTCGGGGATCTTGACCGCGCACATCGCGCGCGCAGCCTAGCTTGCTGCCCTGCACCGCCAATAGGGGCCCTCGAAGCGCTGACGGTCGCTCTCGCGCCGGAAGCGCGCTTGTGCCGTTCCGGCAGCATGCGCGCCCGGGCCCGACGGGGACCGGTCCCAGACGCCTGCTTGCGCCGGCGGTCGACGGCGTCCACGACTCTCTGGGCGCCTACCCGACGTCCAGATCGGGCTGTCCGCCGGGCTCACGGCCTCGCCCAAGACCGAAGCTCGGGCGATCGCGACAGTGGCGCGTGCTCCTAGGCGGCTTCCGGAACCCCCAGCAGGGTGGTCCCGCCTTCGTCGCCTGCACCATCGCATTCGTATGCATGCCCGGCACAGGGCTGGCGACCGCTTCGGCGACGGAAGGGTCGCTGAGCTGCCGCCACCGACGCCGCCCCGGGCACGATAAGCAGTCGTCCGCGGCCAGCGTTGCAGCGAGACAGCCGGCGTCCGCCGTCGGTTCGCGCCCCACCACCTGTCGGAAAGGCATGAATCTGCGCCGATTAGCTCAGCGAATCGCTGCTGGCCCGCAGGTACCGAAGCACTGCCAGCACCCGGCGGTGGTCGCTGTCGGTTGCGGGCAGGTCGAGCTTGTTGAAGATGTTGGTTACGTGCTTTTCGACCGCGCCAGGGGTCACCACGAGTGTTGCCGCGATCCCGGCGTTGGTGCGGCCCTCGGCCATCAGCGCGAGCACCTCGCGTTCTCGGGCGGTGAGCTGCGTGAGCGCTTCCGGCTGTGAGCGGCGTGGGCTGAGCAGCCGCGCTACCACCTCCGGTCTAGCGCGGTGCCTCCCTCGGCGACGCGCTTGACCGCGTCGAGGAACGCGCGCACGTCGCCGACGCGCTCCTTGAGCAGGTAGCCGATTCCGCCGGCGCCGTCGGCGATCAGCTCACCGGCGTAGGTCGGCTCGACGTATTGGGAGAGGACGAGCAGAGCGAGCGTCGGTTGCCGGCGGCGCGCCTCGAGCGCGGCGCGGATCCCCTCGTCGCTGTAGCCGGGCGGGAGGCGCACGTCGACGATCGCCAGATCCGGCTTATGACCGGCGATCACACGCAGCATGCCGGGCGCGTCGTCAACCTGCGCGACGACCTCAAAATCGTGCTCGCGTAGCAGCGCCACGAGGCCCTCCCGTAGCAGCGCGAGGTCCTCCGCTATCACGACGCGGTGGGGAATCTCGCCTCCAGCGTGGTGCCCTTGCCGGGAGGGCTGGTCAGCGCAAGCGTGCCGCCGAGTGCCTCGATCCGCCCGCGCAGCCCGCTTAGGCCGGAGCCGCCGGGGTCGGCTCCGCCGCGCCCGTCGTCGGTGACCTGTACGCGCAGCTCGCTGTCTGGAAGCCCAAGCCCGACCGAGACGTGCTCAGCCGCGGAGTGCTTGGCGGCATTGGTGAGCGCCTCGGCGAGGAGGAAGTAGGCGCCGCGCTCGAGCGCCGATGTCAGTCGCCGGGACTCGAGCGCCGGCTCGACCTCGAGCTCGGCGCCGCAACGGGCCGCCAGCTCGCGCGCAGCCGCCGGCAGCCCCCGGTCTGACAGCAACGGGGGCGCGATCCCGCGCGCCAGCGAGCGCAGATCGGCGATCGCCCGCCGCGCCTCGTGGTGGGCGGACTCGATGAGCTGCCTGGTGTCGGGCTGATCCTCGAGCGCCAGCTCGGCGCGGCCCAGCTGCATTGACAGCGCCACCAGCCGGGCCTGGGCGCCGTCGTGGAGATCGCGCTCGATCCGGCCGAGCTCCGCGGCCTCCGCGTCGGCCGCCTGCTGGCGGAGCGTCGCGAACACCGAGAACACGCGCCGTCTATCGAAACGAGCGAGGCTGGTTGCGTCGACCCAACGCCGCGCTGCCGCAATCGCCCAGATCTCCGGCGATTCTGTCCTTGTCATGGCGGCTGGCGTCGGCGTGGGCACCCAGGGCCTGTCTGGTCGCTCGATAGGCTGCGGTCTCCGACGCGAAAGACTCTTATGACGTCTCGTGACGCGACTCCCACTCGCGGCCGTAGCGTGCGGTCCATCATGTCTTCCAGCGGGGAGCTGCGGCTGGAACTGGCCGGGCGCGACGTTCCCGAGCCTGGCGGCAGCGAGGTGGTGGTGGCTGTCGAAGCCTCGCCGATCAATCC
>JAFAPR010000324.1 GCA_019247075.1 Solirubrobacterales bacterium | reverse complement strand
TAAGCATGGGCACCCGCGCGCACACCTCCCACATCCCTCCACACTCCGGCGTCCCTCCATGACCGGCGGGCGACCCCTCACACACACACCCTCACCACCACAAGCAAAGGCCCTTGACAACCGGGCGCACACAGATAAGCGAGCGTGCATTGACGATCGGCGTGTGGCGATGGTCGTGGTGTGGCCTGCTCATCGCGATAGCGGCGATCGGGGGGTGCTCATCCGCGGTGAAGCGGATGGGCCAGCCTCCCGGACGAGCGGGCGGCTTCACGTGTCGAAGCGCGCGAGCTGAGGCGGGGCGGACCTTAGCGATGCGCGTGCGCGCGAATCCGGATGTGAGCGAAGGACGGGCGTGGCGTGAGTACTTCCTCCACGTTCCCGTGGGCTATGCCGGCTCGGCTCCCACACCGCTTGTCGTCTACTTCCATGGTGCCGGCGGCAGTGCGGCTGGCGCCGCCACCCGCTCCGGCTGGTCTCGGCTCGCTGATCACGATCGGTTCCTCGTCGCATATCCCCAGGGGCTTCCGTTCGGTCAAGGGGGGCCGGCCGCGTGGGCGAGTGCGGGCCCGATCGATTATGGAATCGACGATCTCACGTTCGTGCGCTCGCTTCTGGCCCAGGTGGAGAGACGCTTTTGCGTCGCGCGGGGGGCCGTGTTTGCGTCCGGCATGTCGAGTGGCGGGGGCATGGCGGGCTATCTGGCCTGCGCGCTCTCCACACAGATCGCCGCCATTGCCCCGGTTGCCGGCAACCATTACACGCTGACGATCCTGGGGTGCCGGCCGCGGCGCCCGGTCGCGCTGCTTGAGGTCCACGGCACGGCCGACGGGGTGGTGCCCTACCGAGGAATCCCCGCCGGGCTCAGCCCGGAATGGCCGCTGCCGTCGATTCCGATCTGGGTGGCGGCGTGGGCGCGGCTTGACCATTGCCAACTGCGCCCAGCCGAAACCAAGGTGGCCGCTGACCAGACGCTGTTCACATACCGACGCTGCGCGCCTGGCGCCGGTGTAGAGCTCTACCGCCTCCAAGGAGGGGGCCACTCATACCCCGCCACGCTCGGGGGCCACGCGACCGATGCCGTCATCTACCGCTACTTCATGTCCCATGTACGCGGGCGGGTGGCCCGAGGTGGATGAGCTCGGGCGCCGGATCGCTGCCGCGGCAGCGGTTGCCCTCGGTGCGGCAACGCGGCGCGCGCCGATGATTGGTATCCCGCTATTGCTCGCCGGCAGCCTGGCGGCCTGCGGGGAGCATCATCGGAGCTCCAGTCGGACGTCAAACGCACCGCCGCCACGTTTGGTCGGACCACATCCGTGCCGCCGCATTAGGGGATTCACCTGCGCCTGGCTGCCGGTGCCGCTCGACCACGCCGGGCGTGCGCGTGGAAGGTTGCGCCTGGCTGTTGGCATCCAGCAAGCGAGACGCCCGCTCCACGGCGTGCTGCTGCTCCTGACCGGCGGGCCTGGCCAGCCAGGCATATCGCTCATACCCCGTGTCGTCTCGCCCCTGGGCAACGCGCTCTCGGGCTACCGGCTGGTGATGCTCGACCAGCGGGGAACCGGGGCCGCGGCGCTGCGCTGCCCCGCGCTGCAAGCCGCCGCCGGCAGCTCGGATCTGATGGTCGTACGACCCGCTGATGTCGCACGCTGCGCACACCAGATCGGCCCGCAGCGACGCTACTTCTCGACGCCCGAGACCGTCGCCGACATCGAAGCGCTGCGAGTCGCGCTCGGGGTCAGGCGGCTGACCCTGGACGGCGTCTCTTATGGCACCTACGTGGCCGAACGCTATGCGCTGACGCACCCCCAACACGTCGCCAAACTGGTGCTCGACTCCGTCGTCCCCCAGCAAGGAGTCGACCCGCTGTACCTCGCCGCGATGCAGGCGACAGCGCGCGTGCTGCGCAGCGCGTGCGCGCAACAGCGCTGCCACTGGGACCCCGTTCGCGATGCGCACGTGCTCATTGACCGCTACCACGACGGCCCCCAACTCCTGAACGCGCTCGTTGCAGAGAGTGTTGCCGTTCCTTCGTTCAGCGAGGTGCTCGTGCCGATGCACGAGGCGGCCGATGGCCATCCGCAGGCGCTCGATCGGTTCCTCGCCGCTGTGCCCGGCTATGAGAGCGCGGCCGCGAACGAGCTCAGCCAAGGCCTCCACGAGAGCACCCTCTGCCTCGACCTCGCAGTGCCGTGGAACCCAGACGCATCAACCAGCGAGCGGGCGCTGGCGCTTCAGCGTGCGCTGCACCGAACTCCGGCGCGGAGCCTCTACCCGTTCAGTCGCGCCACCGCGTATGGCAACGGCCTCGCGCAAGGTTGCCTGCACTGGCCCCCCACCGCGCGGCCCACTGTCTACGACGGCCGCCCATCCGACGATTTGCCCCCGGTACCTGTGCTCGTGCTCGCCGGTGGACGGGATCTGTCGACGCCTCTGGCGTGGGCGCACGAGGAGACCGCCAAGGCGCCCGACAGCGAACTCGTAATCGTGCCCCGAGCGGGACACTCGATCCAAACCCACGTCCATACCCCGGCCATGCACCGCATCCTCACCCAGTTCCTCGACCGACAAAACTGAGCCCAGGAGCGAAGATCCGAGGAAGGCCGGCGAACCCGTCCGCGTGTTCACTCCCACGAGGAGTCCTCGGCGGGCTTGGTGACGGTGGCCCAGCGCTCGGCAATCCTGTCGCCCTCGAAGCGCCAGAGCACGAAGCCATGAAATCCCATCTTCTTGCCGGAGCTCGAATCGGTCCAGCGCCAGTGGTTCTTGCAGACCACCTTGTCGTCCTCGGCGATCAGGTCCTCGATCGTGAGATGGAGGTCGGGCATCGCCGGATACATCTGGCGCATCATCTGCTCGTCGCCCGAGGCGTCGGTCGGTTCCTCTCCCGGTCCATCATGGTCGTAGAAGTCGGCAGTCATGTTCGCCCTGATGACCTCGGGCTTACGGTTGTTGACGAAGTCCTCAAAGTGCGACCGCACCTTGGCCTTCATCTCTTCGGTCGTGAGGTCCGTGGACATCAGTCCCTCCGTCGTTTCTGTGTCTCGAACTCGGTCATCCCGCGAGACGCGGACAGACTCGGCCTCAAGCATCTGCGTAGAGCCGAGAAAAGTCCAAGACAGACTGGGCGCCCATCAATAGAGAGCACCTATCGATCGCAGGGTGGTGCCGGCGATAGATTGCGTGCATCGAACGCTTGGACCTGCGGCTCGTGCAGTACTTCGTTGCGGTCGCCGAGGAGCTTCATTTCGGCCGGGCCGCCGAGCGCCTGCACGTGGCCCAGCCCTCACTGAGCCACCAAATCCGCCGGCTCGAACAGCAGCTCGGGGTAACACTGCTCGACCGGACCAGTCGGCGGGTGGAACTCACCGAGGCCGGGCGGGCGCTATTGAACGAAGGGCGGCGCCTGCTCGCACATTCTCAGCGAGCCATCCGTCTGGTCCGATCGGCCGCGGCTGAACGGCTCCTCGTCGGCTTTTACGGGTCCGCAGCGACCGAGCTGCTGCCCGGCATACTGCGGAGCTTCAGCGACGAGCATCCGAGCACCGAGGTGTCAGTACGCGAACTGCTCCTCGACCAGATTGACGAGCTTCTGTCTGGCGGCATCGACGTCGCGTTCACCAGACTCCTGCCGGGTCAAGCCGAGGTCGAACTCGAGGTGATCGCGCACGAGCCGCGGGTGGTTGCTTTACCCGCGTTACACGCGCTGTCCGGCCGCGCCACGGTCAAGTTCGGGGAGCTTCGGGGCGAGAGCTTCATCACCAATCCCGTGGTCGAAGCATCGGCTCCCCCCAGGCGATGGCTGACGGAACAGGCTCGCCACGGCCTTCCCGGCCGCGTGGCGGCCGAGGCCGCGAGCGTGCAGGAGATCCTCACGCTGGTGGCTGCGGGAAAAGGGGTGTGTCTGGTGCCCGTGTCCGTGGCCCACCACTACCCCCGGGACGACGTCGTGTACGTCGAGGTGAGCGACGCGGACCCGGCGTTCGTCTCCGTCGCGTGGCCGCGTGGAGGATTGCGACCGATCGTCGGCGCGTTCATTGAGATGACGCGCAGACTGGCTTCCGCGCCCACGGAAGCACCGTAGCCGGCTCAACGCTCCAGCGGCGCGGCCGAAGGCGCCCCTGGGGCCTCGGGTGCGAGGGCTCAGCGTGGCGGCTTGCGCGTGAGCGTTCCCTGGAGCTCCTGGATCAGTTCTGCGACCCGCTTGCGCGCGGGATGCCGCTGTGCATCGGTCACCCGATCGGTCACTTCGGACTCGGCTTCCGATAGCCAGGCCCCGAGCCTGGACGCCGCGTCGTCGAGGATCTTCGAGAAGCTGTCATCGGTCGTCACGTAGCCAAGCTCCTCGTCGGAGGGGCGGCCCGAACGCTCCCGGACATCGCTCGCCGCGGCCCGGGCACGTCGCCGCGCATCAGCGGCGGCCGCCTGCGCCTGCGCTCGCGCAGCCTGCGCCTCGCGTACCTGGCGCTCGAGATCCGCCAGCCGCGCCTCGACGCTCTCACCGCCCACCTCGCCGGCCGCGCCGGCACCGGGTGCGCCCGCTCCGGCCGCGCTCATATCTGCCGTGCGGATCGCGCCCGCCGCGCGCAGCGCTCGCACCCTGGCGTAGGCGTCCTGAACCTCCTCGAACTTCCAAGCCGACTCCGGCGAGCCCTCGTTGTGGTCGGGATGGTGGCGCTGGACGAGCTTGCGGTAGGCGGCGCGCAGCTCGGTCTCGGACGCGGCAGGGCTGACTCCAAGGACCTCATAGGGATCTCGCATCGGCCTTGAGAGTAGTGCGCGCTCGCGCCTCCGAGCAGCCCAACACGGCAATTTGCGCGCCTGTGGACATGGAGGCCCTGTGCAATCGGCTGTGTTTACCATCAGCGTATGAGCGATGGCAGCTTCGACTTGGTGGTCTCGTCGCTACAGGCCGATGCAGCCGACACGCGCTCGCTGGTCGAGGCGCTAGCCACGAAGCTCGAGCGAGCGCTGCCAGCGGAGACCCATGTCGAGCGGAAAGCGGCGAAGCTCTTATCGCGAGACAAACGGGTAACACGCATCGACGTGCGCCTCGGTGATCTCAACTATGCGCTCCGAATGGAAGGGGACCGGGAGCGTACCCAGCGCAGCAAAACAAGCGGAGGGATCGTCATTAAGTCTGAGGAGCTATCGCTGGAGGCGTGGCTCGCTGCTTTGGCTGACACGCTGCGAGCCGAAGCTCAGCGATCCGAGTCGACCAGGCTTGCGCTCGAGCGACTGCTCAGCTAGCGCTGCCCATCCGCGAGGAAAGGAGTGCGCTTATGCGAGAATTCGGGAGCCTTGCCGCTGTTCGGCAGAAACCGCCCACCGGAGCT
>JAFAPR010000058.1 GCA_019247075.1 Solirubrobacterales bacterium | reverse complement strand
CTGCCACAGCACGCGGCCGGGACCCGGCACCGCGTACCGCTCGTACGCGCGGTCGGACTCCTCCCCGCCCATCGTGTTCGTAAACGCGTAGTGGAACTGCTCGGCGGTCAGAGCGACCGCGCGGTGGCGGTTGGCAGGGCTCTTCAGCACCGGGAAGGCCGAGCGCAGCGTCGATAATGGGAGCTTGGTCACGCCGCGCACCGCTGCCGCGTCGATCGCGACTCCGGCCGCGCCCAAGCCGCGGTCCAGCAGGATCTCGGTGAACGCGCCGCCGAACGAGTGGCCGATGATGATCGGCTCGCGGTCGAGCCCGCGGATAATCTCGTCGTAGTGATCGACGATGTCCTCGATTCCGAGGTTCTCGACCGGCTCCGGGTTTCCCCGGAGCTCCTCGATGTCCCCGTCCATCCCGGGCCAAGCCGGTGCTAGCACCTCGTATCCCCGGCTGCGGTAGCGCTCGACCCAGTGCTCCCAACTCAGCGGGGTCATCCACAAACCGTGGATCAACACAATCGTGTGCGGCGTGGCGATTTCGTCTGCGCTCATCTGCTCCTCTCCTTCTCTGTCGTGCGATTGCCGGTCAAGGGGTACAGGCGTCGCGGGCAGTCGAACAGGCCGGCCTGCTCGCGGAGATGCGGAGCTACGCCGCGGCGAGGCTCGTCTTGTCGAGCTTGATCGCCAGCTCGTTTCCGAACGGTCCGCCACGCTCGAGCGCGATCTCGATCATCCCTTGCGATGTGTCGGTGCGGTTCCAGTCGCGCTGCAGCTCGCACAGCACGCCGATCCAGCTCACGGGCCGTGCGCCTGCCTGGATCACTCGCTGGAGCCCGGACTCGTGCGCTTCGCGGCTGGTGCCGGCCACGCAGTCGACAACGGGGTAGACCTCGAACCCTTCATCGAGCGCTGAGATCGCCGGGAAGACGAGGCATACCTCGGTCCATAGCGCAGCCATGATCAGCTTCTTGCGGCCTGTCGCGCGGACCGCTTCGACGAAGTCCTGGTCTTCCCAGGCGTTGATCGCGGTCCGGTCGTAGGACGCCACGCCGACCAACTGCTCTCGCAGCTGGGGGATCGTGTCGCCGTTGAGCCCAGCGCTGACCTGGGCCGTCGACAGCACGATCGGCAGATCGAACAGCTTCCCGACCTTTGCCAGGCTAACCACGTTGCGGACAAGGAAATCCGGGTCGGCGGAAATCGAGGTGTAGATCTGCGCGGGCTGGAAGTCGATCAGCACGAGCGCGGAGTTCTCCGGCGCGAGGAGATCGTCATCGATCGGGTTACGAGGGGGCAGGCTCGTCATCGCAAACGGTCCTTTCGGGGATGGTGTTCATTTGGGCGAGGCCGACGTGCTGCGATCGGAAATCGGGCAAGCCCGGCCGGGCGAGGTCGTCGGCCATTGGGATCAGTTGGTCGCACGCATTGGCAGCGTCTCGTCGACGGGTGTGAGCTGCTCGGCGTGCCGATGAAGCAGCTTCCAGCCCCCATCCTCCTTGCGGTAGACGTGCGTGACCCGCAGCGTCATCTCCGGCCCGTCGCCCGAGCTGGTGTAGTTCTCCAGCTCGACGCTCGCGGCAAGGTCAGCCCCGTTATGAGTCAGAAGCGTCCGGGCGCTGTAGGTGTCAGACCTCAACCTCTGCGAGACCCACCGCAACAGCTTGCTGACCTCGTCGAAGCCGACGTGGTAGCCGCCCACGGCCGCCATGATCGACGCGTCCGGAGAATGCGACCACAGCGCGAGGAACGGCTCGGTGTCACTACGCGTTGCGTGGCCCTGGAGCTTGTCGTGGAGGTCGTCGATGAACGTCTGAAGGTCAGCCGAGACCGATGTGCTTGTCGGCACGGATGTCACTCCCTTTCTGTGCTTGATCGGCCCATCGCGGTTTGCCCGACGCGCGGCTCATGCGGACACGCGATTCAACTCGTGCTTCGAATCGCACTCAGGATGAGCTCTGTGACCACCTGGGGCCGGGACACGAGCGAGGCGTGCGAGGCGTCGATCTCGACCGTGTGGGACCCGGCCCGCGACGCCATGAACTCTTGCGTCGCCGGTGGGATCGCCTTGTCGTCGAGGCCGATGAGGTACCAGGAGGGAATGGTCCTCCAGGCCGGCGGCCCCGATGGCTGGGTCAACGCCGCAAGCGAAATCGGTCGTTGCGTCACGGCCATCAACGCGGCCCGTTCGGGTGGGACGTCGGCGGCAAAAACCGCGGGGAATTTCGCGGGGTCGATGTAAACGTCGATCCCGGACCCGTCCGCTCCCTGCGAGTAGGGAACCTCGGTGATCGACGACGGGAGCAGGCTGCCCGGATTCATCGCGGCCAGCTGGAGCACGCTCTCGCCGGCGTCGGGCACGAACGCGTCGATGTAGACCAGCGCTTTGACGTTCGGGTTGCCGGTCGCGGCGTTAGTGATTACCGCCCCGCCGTAGGAGTGGCCGACCAAGACGATCGGACCCGGGATCGACTTGAGCACACTGGCGATGTACGCGGCATCCCCGAGAAGGCTCCGAAGCGGCGTCGCCGGCGCGACCACGGTGTAGCCATCGCGCTGCAGGCGGCTGATGACGCCGTCCCATGAGGACGCATCAGCCCACGCACCATGCACGAGCACGACCGTCGGCTTGGCGGCCATGGTTCGAGCGGCCGCGGGCGTGCGCGACTCCGCCGAGCTGCTCGCCGCAACTGACGCGGTGAACGTGACGGCGCCGGCCGCACACGCAATCAGAATTGCTGCCCGCACACGGCGGGCCGAGAATCGTCCTGTCATTTCCCTCATCTCCCTCGAACCCAAAACATGGACCAGGAGGAATAAACCCGCCCGCGCGGATTTACATCAGTGCGTTGACTGCCTGATGACTGCTTCGCGCAGCAGCACCGTCGGCGCTCAGGGCTGCAAGTCCCTGGTCCGTTCGAGACCGGCGCGCTCGAAGGCCGGCGCGAGCTCCGATCGCGACGTGATTCCCAGCTTGGGAAAGATCCGGTACAGGTGCGAGCTGATCGTCCGATGCGAGAGATACAGCATCTGCCCAATCTCCCGGTTCGACAGGCCCCGCGCGGCCAGCTGCGCGATCTGGAGCTCCTGCGGGGTGAGTTCGTCCGAGCCAACGCGCTCGCGTCGATGGCTGGTCTCGCCGGCGGCTCGGAGCTGGACCCGCGCGCGGTCGCCCCACGGGACCGTGCCGAGCGCATCGAACGCGTCGCGGGCCGCGCGCAGCGGTGTTCGCGAGTCAGCGTCTCGCCTTCGCCGATGCAGCCATTCACCGTACGCCAGCCGCACGCGCGCTTGGAGAAACGGCCACGCCGCGGTGTCGGACGCCGCCGTTTCGAATCGCTCCTCGGCACGATCCTCGCTCGCGAGTACCGCGCGCGCATAGCTCAGCCCGCCGACCAGCACCGGCGAGGGGGTCTTAAGTGCAAGCTGCTCAAGCTCGGACACCACCGGGAGTACGTCCTCGAGCTGCCCGCTTCCGGCTGCCGCATCGACCAGATCGGCGATGTTGAATGCCCGCAGAAAGGAGTGATAGGCAGGATCGCTCGGGGTGTGGACCCGCCGGAGATGCTCGTAGGCCTCCCCGTTGGCGCCCTCACCGAGGGCTGCGATCCCGCGTGCGTGCTGCGCTAGCGCTAACAACGCCCGCGCGTTCCTCGAGGCGCCGAACTGAGCGGCCTCGCTCGCACTGGCTTCGGCTGTTTCTCGGTCTCCCCGTAGCGCCGCGACGAGCGCATGGATCGCGACGGCGATGAAGTGCATGGTGGGCTGCTGAGTCTCAAGGGTCAGCCGCACGGCCTCGTCGGCAACCGGGACTGCGAGGCCAAGATCTACCCGCTGCGAGGCGCTCCAGGCCTCTTGATTCAAGGTGCGGGCCAACAAGCCGAGCCGTCCTTGCCGCCGCAGCGCCGCGACCGACGCCGCGAGCGGCGCGGCCGCCTCGTTGAATGCGCCAAACGCGTTCGCGGCAGTCCCAACGACGCGACCGAGATCAGGATCGTGAATCGTCACGGCCGTCGCCCGGGACAGTTGCGTGGCCACGACCGAACCTCGGTCAACGGGAGCGGCGTAGGCCAGGATCACAAGACGCCTCGGGTCGTCCTCCTTGGCCCGCGCACGATCTGCGGCGTTGACGATCCGCGTCCTCACCTCCGTCCCCGGGTCCGACCACCAGCACTGCATCGACGTGCTCCACAAGATCTTCAGCGCCAGGTTGTCCTCACCGCTCTCGATCAACGTCGTGGCGGTGTCCACCATCCAGTCGAAGCGGTGGGCGCCTCCGGCCTGCTGGCCGTCGAGCACCCCCCGCAGCCAGCCGAGCTGCGAGCGCTCCAGCAAACCGAGCTCGAGCCCCTCGGCCTCGGTGATCAGCCGGTTAACCCTGTCGGGGTCGCCGACCTCGAACCCAAGTTCAGCAGCACGAAGGAGACGCCTCCCTTGGGCAAAGGGTTCATCGCTGAGATGCCCGGCGCGCTCAAGAGCAGCCACCGCGGCGGCCGTCGCTCCCCGCTCCTGAGCCTTCGCCGCTATCGCCTCGAGCTCAGCGGCGACACTCTCGTCGGGGCCGATCACTGAGGCCGCTCGATGCCAAGCCCGCCGCTCGGGCTGCGTGCTGAACTGCTTGGCAAGCGCCCCCTGAGCGATGTGGCGCTCCGACACGCTCGCCTGCTGTCGGATCGCCGAGCGCATCAGAGGGTGACGGAACTCGATCTCGGAGTCGCCGATCTCGACAAGCCGTGCGGACACTGCCGGCGTCAGCTGATCAACCGTGGCAGGTTCGCCGAGCACTGCCCGACTAGCGGCCAGCACCTCACCCAGCGACGGTCCGTCGTTCAGGGCGGCCACCAAAAGGATCGTCTGCGTTACCGCCGGTAGGTCGTCCAGACGGGCGGCGAACGCACGCTCGAGTCGAGTCGTCAAGGGCAGCCAGGCCGCGGGTCGAAGCTGGGTTCCTAGCCGGCTCAAGGCGCCGGGCAGTTCCTTGAGCGCAAGCGGATTGCCAGACGCTTCGACCAGTACCAACTCGCGCACAGCCGTAGCGATCCCAGGCGCGGCATCGTCGAGCAAATGCGCGGCGGAAGCAGAGTCCAGAGGCCCCAAATTGACCACTCGAAGCCCAGCCTGCTCAAGCGGGCTGTCATATCCCTCACGAACGGCTGCGAGCAGCAAGATGGGTTCAAACTCGAGCCGGCGGGCCACAAATGCCAACACGTCGGCGCTCGAGCGGTCAAGCCATTGAACGTCCTCCGCGATCACGAGCAGGGAGCTCTTGGCCGCAGCGTCTGCCAGCAACTCGAGGGCCGCCAGCGAGGTGCGGAAGAGATCCGGCGGCGGCGCATCAAGCATCCCGAACGCTGTCCCAAGCGCCACCCGTTGCGGCTCGGCCAGCTCGTCGATGTTGCGCACCAGCGGCTGCAGCAGCTGATGCAGCCCCGCGAACGGGAGTTCCGCCTCCGACTGGACACCGGTCGCCTTGAGGACTCGGAGCCCTCGCTCGCTGGCGCGCTCCGTCCCGATTGCAAGGAGTGCCGACTTGCCCACACCCGGATCCCCGCGGACCAACAGTGCGCCGCCGCCGGCCTGTACCCCGTCGATCATGCCGGCGATCAACTCAATCTCTGCATCGCGCCCGACCAACGGCGCTCCCGTGATCACGTTCTGCTCCATGCCGGTCCTCTCGCGGCCCCTACACATCTTCCCACGCTCACGCAGCACGCTGTTGACCCGCTTTTGTTCGCCGACGAGTGCGGGAGGCGCAGACGGATGTGTCCTGCCTTGCGCGGGTGCGCCGAGACTGCCTCGGCGCCATGAAGAAAGGAAGGTCGACATGACGTAGAGGCGACAAGTTCAGGGCGGCCTGCCGGTGTGAGTCCGGTCCGGGGAGACGCCTGGGTCCCCGGTAGTGATGCCCCCGTGCGTGGTCGAGAGGCCGGGTGCGAAGCGGGGCGGGATCAATCGTGCGGTCTG
>JAFAPR010000059.1 GCA_019247075.1 Solirubrobacterales bacterium | reverse complement strand
CGCCGGCATCGAGGCGGAGGGGATAGAGCGTCGCGATCTTCAGCGCGCTCATGCGGCTCGGCCCGAGCGCCGCCCGTAGCCGGCTCGCGTAAGAACGGATGTCGAAAAACGACAGGCGGCCGTCACCACTGACCATCGGACGTTCGTTCAGCAAGCCCGTCAAGGCGTGCTCGAGACGGCGTGCGTCGGAGCTCGAATAACCGAGGCGATCGATATAGATGCCGTCGAAGCCACCAGCTACGGCAGCCGCCGCGAGCACGGCCGGAGGTTGACCCGCGAGCTGGGCCTGCCAGTCGGCCGGCCGTCCCCGCATCGCGCCATAGCTCCAGCGCAGTGCACTCGAATGCAAATAGCCGCGGGCGGGATCGAAGCTCGTCATCCGGTTCACGAAGCCGGGCTCCGGCCAGGGCATGTACGGCAGCTGCAAGACAGCGCTTCCACGAGGGAGCTCGCGCTCGATCGAGGCCACGAACGCTTGGTCGCTGTGGTAATGGAGGGCTAGCTCGCGATAGGGCGGAATGAATTCGGAGGAGGTCTGGTCAAATAAGGCGAGGGCGCCGATTGCGAGCAGCAGCAAGCCGAAGGAGATGCGCCCGGCGTAGCGCCGCCGAAGATGCGCCCCCGCTTGGTCGAGCAGCAGCGCCACCGCCAGCAGTGCAAAGAACCCGACGAAGATCGATAACCGCGTCCATTGGCGGATCTCCGGCGTGATGAGATACGCGATCGCCGTGCCGCCAACGGTCGCGAACATGACCGCGGAACCGGCAGCGACTGCGATTGGTCGAAACCTGCCGCCCGGATCCCAGCGCGCGCCGATTCCGAACACGGCGGCAAGGAGCGTCAACGCGAGCCAGGCCAAGCCGGCCGTGGCTAGCAGCCCGAGCGTTGCCGATTCACCTTCGGAGGTGGCGAACTCCGGCGCCCGCCAAGGACCTGAGTAGCTCTCCCTCAGACGAGCGAACGCGGCGATCCTGTGATGTGTCAGGGGAAGCACCAGGTCGCCAGGTCTCAGACTGCCCTCTTCGCTCTGCGCCGGGGTGCGCCTGAACGCTTGTGAGTCGGTGCCATGGTTGACGCGGTACACCAGCGTCGGCGAGATGTTGATCGCGAGCATCCCGAGGATCGCGGCGGCCGCGACGGTTCCACTGACCAGGGCTCCCAGCGACCGCCGGGCCACGGCCACGACCACCGCCGCGAAAGCGAGCAGCACGATCGTGAAGGCAGCGTAATAGAGGTTCCCGGACCCGATCACGCAGCACATCGCCAGCGTGACCAGCGACCGCCGCGATGTCCACGCGAGGATTCCGCGTCGCCCGTTGGCGCGTCTAGCGGACACGCGAGTCCTTGTCTTGGCGCGGCGCGCGAACAGCGGCTCGCTCGGGTAGGCGCGGCGCGCGAACAGCGGATCGCCCCTGTACGTCGCCAGCACCAGATAACACCCCAGCGGCACCGCGTAGTAGGCCGACAGGACGAGGTGAAACTCGCCCTGCCAGAAGTGATAGGGCAACAGCGCAAACAAGCTCGCGCAGAGCGTTGACGCTGGTGGGCTCGCCCCGAGCCTCCGCATGACCGCGTATGCGCTCAAGGCGACCAGCGGAAAAGTGAGGAGGAAGAACAGGTTCATCACCAACGCCCAGTCGCTCCATACGAGTCCAAGCGCTTTGATGATCAGGAAACTGAGCTGGTCGCCACCCTGGGGAAAGTCGAGCAGCTCGGAGCCGAACGGTGCTCCCAATCGAGGGTTGGTGAAGTACCAGCCGTGAATCACTTCCTTGACAAGCACGGCGTAGAACTGGCCGTCGTTCTCATAGCTGAATGGGACGTGGAGATCGCCCCGCCACAAACGCAAGCTCCAGATTGCGGCCACCAACGCGACGGCCATCGTCGCGGCGGCCCAGCAGGCCTCCTCACGTAGAGCTAGGGGCGGCGGGCGAGCATCCGCGGAACGATGCCGCGGGTCGGCGGTCTCGGAGGCCGTGAGCGCTGTCAAGGTTGTGTGATGTCCGCGGCGGTCACTGTCGACTCGCAGGAGCGACTGTGCTTCTCACGCTCGTCAGTCTGGCCCACCAGGCCGACGTGCGCGAGCAGCACGACGTCCGCGACCGTCAACGTAGTGACCCCTCAGGGCTCCCGTGCGACAGGCCGCGACGGGTCGGTTATCCACTCGCTCCAGGACCCCGGATATAGGGCGGCGCGGTAGCCCGCGAGCTCTAGCGCGAGCACTTCGTGCGCCGCCGTGACTCCCGAGCCGCAGTAGGCGCCGACGTCCAGCTCAGTACGGACGCCCGCCCCTTCGAAGGCGGTGCGCAACATCGACGGTTCGCGAAAGCGCCTTGTTTCCTCGAGGTTGTCGAGGGTGGGCAGGTTTCGAGCTCCCGGGATGTGGCCGGCGACCGCGTCGACCGGCTCAGAGGTACCGCGGAACCGCTCGGAGGCGCGCGCGTCGAGCAGCACACCCCGCTGGGCAAGCGCCGCCGCCCCATCGGCGTCAACCACGCGCATACCACCTGGACGCGCGTTGAAGTCGCCAGGCGCGCTCGCCGGCACGTCTGTCGCCAGCGGAAAGCCGGCGCTGACCCATGAGGCCAAGCCGCCGTCGAGGACAGCGACCTGTCCGTGCCCGAAGTAGCGCAAAAGCCACCAAGCCCGCGCCGCCGCGGTCGCATTTTCGGCGTCGTAGACCACTACCGGGCGGTCGTCGCTTACGCCGGCGGCTCGCATGTCGGCGGCAAATTGGCCGGGTTCGGGCAGTGGGTGGCGCCCCCCTTTGCCGGGGGGCGCAGCGAGTTGCGTATCGAGATCGATGAAGCGAGCGCCAGGTATGTGCCCCCGTTCGTAAGCGTCTCGATCGGCGCCGGTGGCGAGCTGCCAGCGAATGTCGAGAATCGTTGGCTCGATCGAGCCGGACGTGATCAGTTCATCCAGTGCGGTCGCGGAGATCAGCGGCATCGGGAGAGAAGGATTGGGGCTCATCGACAACCAGGGTGGTAGATAACTCTGTCTATACGGGAGTTATCTACCACCCTCACGCTGAGGCGGGCGGTCCGGGCGGTCCGGGCGGTGCGGGCGGCCCCGGCGGCGCCGGGCCGATGATGATGCGGCCCAAGATGGGCTTTGGCGGCTCGGCCCCGCCGCAGGGCGAGG
>JAFAPR010000290.1 GCA_019247075.1 Solirubrobacterales bacterium | reverse complement strand
GCCTGGGCGCAAACCACGTGTGGCGCCGCCTTTGCGACGCGATGACGCGCCTCGCCAATCGCAAACACACCTCGTTGGCGATGACGCGAAATCCCGGTGGTGGCCTCGGCATGATCCGCCGAACGGAGGTCGTCACCCGCGCCGCGCGTCGTCGATGAAAACCACGCCCTCGGCTTTGACGAGGCGCCCCGTGTAAAAGAGGTCAAGAAAGACGCTCTCGAAGCCCGTCGATAAAGCCGAGGTCGAAGCAGCGCTCCGCCAGGAGTCTAGAAGCACGATCTGGCCGTACTCGCCCATCCAGCCGCGCGACTACCTCGCCCTTTGCAAAAGGTCGTGTCTGACGCCTCGTACCCTCTCTAAAGCCGCCGCTCACGCTCACGTTACCCCCAGCGGCGTCGCTCTCGCTTCGGGGCTACAAACGCAAGGGCGCTCAGGCGCCGGGCGCGCCGAACAGCAGCCTGCACGTTTCGATCGCAGCAACCCCCCAGGCGCGACCCAAACGCCGGACGAGGCTGCTCCGTATGGATGAGGGTGTCGCAAAAGGTTTGTGGGTCGTGCTGCAGCGGGCGGCGGTGGGAGTGTCGGTGCTGCTGAGGATGGGCGATGTCGCGCCAGAACGTGTGGCTCGACACTGGCTCGGTTATCCAGCAGTTGAGGGCGCCTGGGACGGAGCGCGCTCGCGAGCGCTTAGCGCCGTGTCGACGGGGTCGGTCCGTCGTGGTCGTGGCGCGTCCACGAATGACGCGTCGTCGCCGACCGGCACTCGCTTCTGGATGCGGGGAAGGTGCTCGCCGAAGAACAGGGTCGCCGACAGCTCGCCGCGCGTGCGCGCGCCGGTCTTGTCGAAGATCTGTTTGAGGTGGTCGGCGACGGTGTGCGGCGAGATCCCAAGCCGCTGCGCGGTCTGGGTCGCGGTCGCTCCGCGCAGCGTCAGCTGGGCGACTTCCTGTTCGCGCGGGGTGAGCCCGAACGCTTTGAGCAGCAGCGGGGCGACCAATGTCGGATGCGCGCGCTGGACGAACACGGCGACCGCGCCCGCCGGGCCGCGGCTAAGGAGGCCGCCGTGGAGCACGAGCCAGCTGCCCCCGGGCGTTTTGACCGGTGCGCTTGGCAGGTGCGTGGGGCCGGACGCCCGGGCGGCGGAGAGCGCGTCTCGGGTCGCGGCCGCGACGGCGTGGACGGCGGGCGAGCGTATCCCGGCCTCGACCGTGTCACCGGACAGCTCCGCCAGCAGTGGTTCGGCGGATGAGGACAGGCGCAGTACGCCGCCGGAGCGGTCGAGCTCGATCACGCCCGGAGCGTCCGGCAGCCGGACGGTGGAATCGCACGCCTCGGCTACGAGCCCGCGCCGGACGGCCCGCGCGAACAGCGCGGACGCGCGGTCAAAGAGGACGACCTCGCGCTCGGTGAACTCGGGCTGGCCCGCCCGGCGCACAACGATTAGCGATCCCCACGTGCAGCCATCGGCGACGAAGGCGCTGCGCAGCTCGGGTCCGAGCCCGGCGGGGGTGAGCAGATCCCGAAAACGCGCGCTGCGCTGTGGATGCCCGCCGGTCGCTTGTGCCATCGTTGCCGCCCTGCGCGGCCCGCGCGCGAGCTGATCGAACTTGTTGACGTCCTGGACCGCGTATTCGTTATGGGCGAGCACGGGGAAGCGGTCGGGAAGGTCCTGGAGGCGGTGTTGTGTGATCAGGTCGGATCCCGGGTCGAGCGCATGCCAGCAGGCGCCGTCGAACCGGACGGTCCGCTTGAGCCGCGCGGCCGCCTCATCGAAGAACTCGACCCGCGGCCGTGCCTGCAGAGCCAGGCGCTCGAGATCGGCGAGCACGCGTTCTGCCGCCCATGTGCCTCCGCGACCGGTCATCGCTACTCCGTTGGGCAAGCGTACCCCCATGAATTCGGGATGTGCTGGAGGCTTGCGCTCGGCGACGATCGGCCGATGCTTACACCCACACCACAAATAACGATCCGCAGCGCTTTGTCGGGCGACGGCGAACGCCTCGCCGAAATCTTCTACCAGGCGTTCGAGTCGATTGCCCAGGCGCACGGCTTCCCCGTCGAGCCGCCGTCGCGCGAGTTCACGCGCTTCAAAGTGCTCGAGATGCTCTCAAGCGATGGGTACGCGGGCCTTGTCGCCGAGCGCGATGGCGAGCTGCTCGGCAGCGCATTCATCGACGAACGGTCCGGGATCGCTGGCGTCGGGCCGGTGACTGTCGATCCCGCCTCGCAAGACGCGGGGATCGGTCGGGCGTTGATGGAAGCCGCGCTCGAACGGGAACGCGAGCGAGGCGCCGCCGGCGTACGGCTGGTCCAGACCGCCTATCACTACCGCTCGCTGGCCTTGTACGCGAAGCTCGGGTTCACGGTCCGCGAGCCGCTGTCGGTCGTGCAAGGAACGCCACCGGCACTCGCCGTGCCGGGTCGAAGCGTGCGCCCGGCCGCCGAGCGCGATCTCCTCGCGTGTGCCCGACTCTGCGTGCGCGCACACGGACATGACCGCACCGGCGAGCTGCGCGACGCGATTGCCGCCCGCACCGCGCGGGTCGTCGAGCGGCCCGAGCGGATCTGCGGCTACGCAACCGGGTTCGGCTACGGCTGGCACGCGGTCGCCGACACCAACGACGACCTGACTGCGCTGCTTTCTTCGGCCGACGCATTTATGGGCCTCGGCCTGCTCGTGCCGTCACGCAACGCGCGGCTGCTGGGCTGGTGCCTCGAGCACGGTCTGCGGATCGTCCAGCAGAGCACGCTGATGACAATCGGCCTCTACAACGAGCCGGCGGGCGCCTACCTGCCATCGATCCTATTCTGATGCGCCGCGCGTCGCGCACGCGCCGCTGGCGTCAACCGCCTCATACGCGATCGCGTAATAACCTGCAGCCTGAGGAAGTCGTGGGATGAGCGGCTTTGTTCGTCTGCCACCCCCGGTGAAACGAGCACCGCTGGACGGCGAGAACCGCCAACTCAGTGTCCAGCAACCCCGACTGCCAGTAAGGCACCTGCGCCCCGTGATGCTGATCCAGGTCGTGGAACGGAAGACCATCTGGCCGGCGGATCCTGACGGATCGTCGCGATCACGGCCTCCTTGGCGGTTCCCGCCGCGGCGCGGGCGGCGAATCGCCTTAACGCTCGCCGACCGGCACTGGCGCTGCTTCTTTCATCAACCCCTCGAGTCAATGCATGTACTGCGGTCGCAAGCAGGATCGGCTTCTTAATCGGTTACGCGATCCTCGAGCCGGCCGAGCGTCAGGGCGTCTCGGAAGGGCCGCGACGTTTGACGCGTTGCAGGGCGCGGAGTACGCGTTGCTAGTGACCTTCCGCCGGTCAGCCGACCCCGTCCCGACTGCGATGTGGTTCGGTCTGTACGGCAGGCGCGTGCACGTCCGCAGCCTTGTGGACGCGGGCAAGGTCAAGCGTCTCCAGAACGACCCGCACGTCCGGATTGCGCCCTGCACGATCCGCAGAAGGCCAACCGGTCCGTTCACCGAAGCGCTAGGCCGAATTGGGCGGCGCTGATGCTCGACGAGCAGCGGCGTCCGCGCCTCGCTGCTCCTTCCGTGGGCTGTGACAACGGTGGTGGCGGTAGAGCTGGACGCGCAATCCGTTCCAGCTCTCAAAGGGGAAGCCATATCGTCTGTTCTGCCGCTTTTGGAATCTGGCGGTCGCCACCACTGCCGGCGACCACGGGGGGATTTCACGCCGAGAGGTCCCCGCATAACAAGGGCCAGCACTACCCGGCCGACCCCCCGACGGTCGATGAGATCCAGGAGGCGCTCTCGCTGATTGAGACCGATCTGATCAGCGCCGCGGCTCGATTTGGTCAGCACGGCAAGAACGACCGCCGGCGCGAGGTCGGGATGGACGCCTGGGCGCGGTCGGCGATCGAGCCACGGCTGGCTGACCGCACCGAGTTGCCGGTCAGGCCACTGTTTTGCCTGATCGACGGTCCCACCCGCGGCCTCGCCTGGTCAGCCCGCGCGGCGCGGATCGAGCTGCACCGCGTCGCGTTCGGGGCAGCTGTGCGTCGCCGGTTCGCGTCGCACCAGCTGCGCCACACCCACGCTGTCGAGCTGCTGCACGAAGGAATCTCCCTGCCGCTGATCCAGCGCCAGCTCGGCCACTCGCACCTCTCAATTGCCGGGACTATCTCCAGGGCATCGACACCGAGGAGATCATCTCGACGGTCACGCGCGGCGGCGCCGATGCACGCCAGCGCCGGCCTCGCCCTGTAGTTCAGGTCGCGGGAGCGCACCTGCGCTCCCGCACCCCTGCCGCCTAGCAAGGAGCAGCCAGCCGTCACCGCTGGTGCTCGATCGGAGCTGCAGCCACATGGTGGCAGGAGGGTGTCCGTCCGCGGCAACCCCGCATGACCGGGCGGCCCTCCGCGTACAGCCATTCGATTTCGTCGAGGAGCGTGAAGGCGCGCTGCTTGAGCAGCGTGGCCGCTGCTGGGTCGTAGTCTTGCATGCTGCTGTCGGTAAATGGAAGCGGTGACCGTGATATAAGAACCGGCTCCGCGTCGTCGAGCGTGACATTGGGCCTGGCGGGCGGCGTCGTGACCGACGACGAGGGTCCGCCCATTGCGCTGTTCTTGCGCTCCCTCTTTGTGGTAGGGAGATAGCCCATTTCGTTTTACCGATTTTCTGTATTGTTCTTGCCCGAAACTGGCGCAATGGTGAGAGGATTGGTCCGCTTCCACTGAGGGGAAACTTCTCCCGTTAGCCGAATGCCGAAATGGGGGCCACGGTTGCCAGTGCCTTGGCGTCGGTGGACATCGGGTTAACCGTGGGGAATCAAGTCGAGCGCAAACCATGCCGAGCCGAAAGGAGGGGTCGGCGCCCATGGTCCGGGCGCACGCTTCGTTTCTAATCTGATGTGCCCGAGCTCGCGGTGGCGAGCCCGGGCCGTGTCTAGTCGGAGGGATTCATGACCAGACACCGTTTGATGTTACTTGTGCTTGCGGTCAGCGGGGTAGCCGCCATGGCGGCGGCTTCGGGCGCGCAGGCGCACGTACAAAGGTTGGCTGCCACTCATCGACACCAGAACCACTTTGTCGCCAGTACAACCACAGATCCGACCTGTGTCATCCACTCGTTACGGTCGTTTGTGGAGACGGGCTTGGGCGCCACGGCCTCAAGCGTTGCCGACGTGATCACGGTCGAGTGCGAGCCCGTTTTGGCTGAGCAGACGGTGACGCTCACCGCAGACGAGCTCGCCAATCGCTGCCGCGGCGGCATTAGCTGGTTCGCCACGCCGGGGAACGGGGCCCCGGCCACCGGGCCGAGCTTTACGGTGACGCTCGACAACGACGGGGAGGCCACGGCCGTGGTCTTCGGCGGGCCCTCGTGCGCGGCGGGGCCAGCATCATCTCGGCGCACCTGAACGTCCCGCCGTTTGCGACGGTCCACACCACCTATACGATCCTGCCGCCGCAGGACACGCCGCAAGGGGTGAAGGCGCTGCCAGCCAGCCAAGTGGAGGACTCGGCCAACAGCAGCGCGGCGACGATCGTGTATGCGGAGTTCCCATCGGTGTACGCGGAGAAAAGCGTCACCTTCAGGAGCAACGAGCTGGCCTCCCGCTGCACCGGAGGTATCACCTGGGTCGGGCCGGACGAGGTCGTCCTCGGCACCGGGCCTAGCGTGACCACCACGCTCGACAACAAGGGCAACGCGTGGGCTGTCGCCCTGGCAGGGCCATCGTGGGCCTCTGGGAGTAGCGATATCGAGGCGAGCCTCACCAGCCCGCCGTTCACGAGCTTCCTGACGGCGTTCAACATCCTGTCTTCACGAGTGACCAACCCGTAGAGGCGCGCTTACAGACCCCGGGGGGCTTCGGCCTCCCGGGGTCTCAGCCTAGGCCGCAGGTACGACGCGCTGATCCCGGCATGACCAAGGACAGCGTCCGAGCTTGCGCATCTGTTCCGGTGGCTGAAGGCGCCGGCGGCCGCACGAGCGCTGGTGCGCTGGGCGACCGGGCACAGGAGGAGCAGTGGAGCTATGAGCGCTTTGCCGAGGTGCTGCTCTCCACCGAAGCCTGCGCCCGCGACAGCCATAACGGGGAAGGCCGCATTAAGGCCGCCCGGTCTCCCGCCCGCAAAACGCTGGAAGAGTTCGACTTCGCCTTCAGCGCAGCGTGAAGAAGACCGTCGTGAAGCACCTAGAGGTGAGCTCACGGGTCAGCGCTGCCCTCTCGAAATACCTTCACGCGGCTGATCAATCCGCGGTCAAAGGAAAAGAAGGGTCTCCTCGCCGTTTGGGGGTGAATGGAGGTCCATCGGCGGCCGCTCGTTGGGTGGTCGGCCGGGCCCGGCCGACCTTGATCGACTCCCCAGCGGAGCCGAAGTCCGGGTCAAGCGGCGCGAAGCCCCTGCACCTCGGCATCTTC
>JAFAPR010000288.1 GCA_019247075.1 Solirubrobacterales bacterium | reverse complement strand
GTTCACGATCGTGACGTCCAGAACGATCATCAGCTGCGCGAAGCAGACGATCGCCAGCGTCACCCAGCGCCGGCGATCCGAGGAGAGAGAGGCGAGAGAAGCGAGATTCATAGTTGTCCTGGGTTGACTTTGAGGCTAAACTGGAGGCCACCTCCGAGATATCTGGAGGTTCCCTCCGGGAACTATACGGAGGGTCCCTCCGGTTGTCAAGCGGAACTTCATGAGCACTACCGAAACACCCGCCGAACTGCTGATCGCCAAGCCGAAGCGCGCTGATGCACGGCGCAACTATGAGAAGGTCATGGCTGCCGCGCGTGAGGCGTTCGCCAAGGGCGGCGAGGCGACGTCGCTTGAGGAGATCGCGCGCCGCGCCGGGGTCGGGATCGGGACGCTTTACCGCCACTTCCCCACTCGCCAGGCGCTGGTTGAGGCGCTGTACCTCAACGAGGTCGAGGAACTCGCGCGTTCCGCCGATGAGCTCCGCGAGCTCGAGCCGTGGGAGGCCCTCAACCAGTGGTTTGATCGCCTGATCGGCTACCTCGCCACCAAGCGCGCGCTCGCCGCCGAGCTAACGAACTACCTGGACATGGATGCTCCGCTGTTCCAGGCCTGCCGCAGATCGCTGTTTGCCGCCGGCGAGCCGCTGCTGAAGCGCGCCCAGGAGGGCGGGGTCGTCCGGCCTGACGTCGAGTTTTCTGACGTCATGCACATGGTCATGGGAATCACGAAGCTCCCGAGCGCCGACCCCAAGCAGATCGAGCATATCCTCCGGATCGCGCTCGACGGCCTGCGCTACAGCCCCAAAGCCTAATCCTCGCGCAACACAGCCAGCGGCGGTCCGCGGCCGATCCCGGCGCTCGCAGACCGCATCGGCCCCCGCCGGGGCGTAGTCGTCGCGACGGTCGCATCGAGATCGGAGTAGCGCAATCCGCACGGAGCGGGTCCGGGCTCGGGCGCTGTCCGATGCCCGCGGCGTCGGCTGAGCAGGTCTCGCAAAAACGAGTCGTCTCGGCTCGCCGTGCCCCCGTCTTGAAGCACGAAACGCCCGACGGGCCTGGCGGGCGTCGTGGCTGATCAGCGCGTTTGGCGGATCCGCCTGATTAGCTCGCGCGTGTCCGCGATCGGGCCGAGGTGGTCGATCTTCTCGGGATTGACGACTGAACGGATCGTCCGGACCTTCTCCTCGGCAATGTCGAGCGAGAGCACGGCGGCGATCCTGTCGTCGGGGTCGAGCAAGGCGGCGCCGGGCTGACCGTTTACCGTCAGCCGGCGCAGACGGATGCCGCCCAGGAGGTCGCCCACACGCCACCACCCGCGCATCGCCTGAGCCGCCTTCGCCCGACCGAAGATCGGCTGCTTGATCGCAGGCACCTTGCCGCCGCCGTCACCGTGCAGCTCAACGTCCTCGGCGAGCAGGGCCTCGAGCGCCTCGAAGTCGCCGTGCTCGAACGCGGCGAAGAAGCCCTCCGCCAGCCGCTCGCGCTGCTTGGCGGAGGGCTCAAAGCGAGGCCGCCGCTCCTGCACGTGACGGCGGGCGCGCGAGGACAGCTGCCGCGCGTTCTGGTCGCTGGTACCGATGATCTCGGCGACCTCGCCGTAGCCATAGTCGAACACGTCGTGCAGCAGGAAAGCGGCACGCTGCTCCGGGGTCAGCGACTCGAGCAGGACCAGGAAGGCAAGCGAGAGCGAATCGGCCCGCTCGGCCTGCGCCGCGGGATCGTCGGCGGGGCTCTCCGCGATCGGCTCGGGCAGCCACTCCCCGACGTAGGTCTCGCGCCGCATACGCGCCGAGCGCAGCTCATCGATCGCGAGTCGGGTGACGACCGTGGCGATATAGGCCCGTGGCGAGGAGATCACATCGCCGCGCTTTAGCACCTCGTGCACCCTGAGCAGCGCCTCCTGGACCACGTCCTCCGCCTCGCTCACCGAGCCGAGCATTCGGTAGGCGATGGCGAAGGCGCGCGTCCGCAACTCGTCGATCAGCTCGGCGGTCGCCTCCATCACGCCGCATTCTCCACCAC